>JAFMLG010000001.1:81290-102415 GCA_017852335.1 Actinomycetota bacterium
CCGGGAGCGCGACCCCGTCGAGGTCGCGCCGGCGCGCGGCGAGGTCCCCGGTGGCGTGCTGCCAGACGTGCGCCAGCTCGTGGCGCAGGACGTAGGCCATCGTCGCGTCGGACCACCGTCCGGCCACGGGACTGAGGGTGATGCGGTCCCCCCGGTCCACCACCCCGCCGGGGCAGTCGAGCGCCGCGACCGGACGACAGCCGACGGCCAGCGTCCCGACGACGGTGCGCCACGGGAACGGCTCGATGGCGTCGAGCAGCCCGACCACCCGCAGCGTCAGCCCCGCGCGCGCCATCAGCAGGTCGGCCACGTCCGCGGTGTCCGCGGGGTGCGGGGCGCGGACCCCGCCGTCCCGCGTCCAGACGACGAGGGGCGTCCCCGAGGCCTCGCGTCGGTCGCGGGCGACCGCCGGCGTCGGCGGCGCGACCACCGCGAGCGCGGCGACGAGCGCGCCCCCGCCGACGCAGGCCGCGGCGACGGCGATCACGACCCGCCGCGCGCCGGCCCTCGGGGACCCCGGCATCGGACCGACTCCGACCGCGCCGGGGCTCGGGGGGTGGCGGCGGCGCGACGCGTACCGCGCCGCCCGCCGGATCGACCCGACGACGCGGCGACCGTACGGACGGCGCCCCGCGCCCGGACCGGGTGAGCGCGTCCCGTGCCCGGGTCGTGACGACGCTGCCCGACGAGGCAGCCCCCACCGTCGACCCACCGCACGACCTCCGCGTCATGCGGAGCGTCACAGGGTGCGGACGCCGACGGTGGGGTCCCGGCTCTGGAACGGGCGCCCGTTCCAGTCGGGCGCGAGCGGCTCGCTCAGGCGGTGGGGACGGCCTCGGCCAGGGGGGTCCGCGGCCGGAGCCGGGCCCGCTCGCGGGCGAAGTCGGCGAGGTCGGCGGCGATGGCCGCGGCGTCCCGGCCGAGCTCGACCCCGAGGACCGCGGCCACGCGCGGGGCGGCCGTCGCCCCGGCCTCGCCGTTGAACCCGACCATGCTGCGCCGCATCAGCACGTCGGCCGTCGTGTGCGCCCACTCCTCGCGGACGGCCAGCACGACCTCGGCGGCCAGCGCCCCGGTCTCGGGGTCGAGGACCTCGGCGAGCGCCGGGTCCGCGGCGACGAGGTCGACCAGCCGGACCGCCCGCGATCCGTACACGTCCGCCAGCCGCGTGGCGGCCGCGGCCGGGACGCCGAGCCGCGCGACGAGGTCGGCCTCGAGCGTCGAGCGGGCCGGACCGGCGACCGCACCGGGCAGCGGTCGCCCGTGCGTCGCGGGCCGACCGACGTCCATGCCGGCGCTGCGACCGACGGCGGTGATGACGTCCTCGGCCATCGCACGGTGCGTCGTCCACTTCCCGCTCAGCGCCGAGACGAGGCCGCGGTGCGACGGCGCGTGGTCGACGATGACGTGCTCGCGCGGGATCTTCGCGTTGTCGGTCACGTCGGGCATGGCCGGCAGCGGGCGGACGCCGGCGTAGCTGTAGAGCACGTCGGCCTCGGTCAGCCCGGCGCCCGGGTAGAGGCGGTTGGTCTCGCCGAGGAGGTACGCGATCTCCTCGTCGGAGGCGGCGAGGTCGTCGAGCTCGCCCTCGAACGTCAGGTCGGTGGTGCCGATCAGCAGCCGGCCGGCCCACGGCATCAGGTACATCGGCCGGCCGTCGGCGTGGGCCTCGAAGAAGGTGCAGACCTCGGGCGCGCCGTCGAAGCGGTCCACGACGACGTGGCTGCCCTTCGTCCCGCCGATGCGACGGGGGCCGCCGACGCCGTGCGCGAGGACCGCGTCGACCCACGGGCCGGCGGCGTTCACGACGCCGCGGGCCCGGACCTCATGGGTCGCGCCGTCCCCGTCCGGCGCGAGGTCCCGCACGTGGACGCCGGTGACCCGGTCCCCATCGGTCAGGAACCCGGTGACCTCGGCCCGCGGCACGACGTCGGCGCCGGCAGCGGCCGCGTCGAGCGCCAGCTCGACGGCGAGCCGCTCGGCCCACGTCACCTGACCGTCGTGGTAGAGGGTCGCGCCGCGCATCCGCTCGAGGTCCAGCCCGGGGGCCAGCCGCCGGACGGCGTCACGGCCGAGGCTGCGGCCGCGGGGGAACGGGTCGCGGCCCTTCAGCACGTCGTGGGCGATGACGCCGAGCCGGATGAGCCACCACGGGCGGCGGTCGCCGCGGAACCCCGGGATCAGCATCGGGAACCGGTCGACGAGGTGCGGCGCGTCGGCCAGCAGCTCGCGGCGGTCCCGGACGCACTCCCGGACCAGGCCGACCTCGAGGTGCTCGAGGTACTTCAGGCCGCCGTGGATGATGCGGCTGGACCAGGCGCTCGTCCCCGAACTCAGGTCCCGGCGCTCGAGGAGGACGACGGTCAGCCCCCGCAGGGCCGCGTCGCGGGCGACCGCGACGCCGTTGATGCCGCCGCCGATGACGCAGAGGTCGTAGGTGCGTCCGGCGAGGTCGGCCGGCCGCGGCCGGGCCGCCGCGGCGGGGTCCTGCTGGGTCATGCGCCCCTCGGCCGCGCACCGGGGTCGACTCCCGTGGTCCGGGGTGCGTCCGGCGCCGAGGGTACGGGGGCGACCGCGCGGTGGGCGACGGCGACGCCGAGGAGCAGCAGCACGGCGAACGCGACCTGCGTCCCGCCGATCGGCTCGCCCAGGAGCACCACGCCCCAGACGACGGCCAGCGTCGGCTGCAGCAGCAGCGCGACCGAGGTCGCCAGCGCCGGCAGCAGGTGCATCGAGGACGTGAGCAGCAGCCACCCGACGACCTGCGACCCGAGGGCCAGCAGCACCAGCCAGCCGTCGGCCGGCCAGCCCGCCGGACCGACGCCGCCCGTCGCGGCGGCCGCGGCACCGGCCCCGACCGCCCCACCGAGCGAGAGCCAGAGCAGCGCCAGCACGCCCGACCCGCCGGGGTCCGCCGCCCGCGCGCGCCGGAGCAGCAGCAGCGCGACGGCGTACACGACCGCGACGCCGGCCCCGAGCGCCACCCCGACGGGGACCGAGCCGTCCGGCTCGACGCTCCGTCCGGTCAGGCCGAGCCCCGCGAGGGCGACGAGCACGAGCGGCAGGGCGACCCAGAAGGCCGGCCGCGGCCGCTCCCGCAGCAGCAGCACGGCGACCAGCCCGACCACGACGACCTGCACGCTCGGCAGCACCGTCCCGAGCCCCGCCCCGAGGATCCCGATCGCGGCGTGCCAGAGGGTCAGGTCGGCGGCCCAGAGCGCCCCGGCCCCCAGCGCCCACGGCTGCCACAGCGACGCCGGCGCCGACCCGCGCCACCGCTGCCGCCGACGCTCGAGGACCAGCAGCGCGACCAGCGCCGGCACCGCGTACGCGTTGCGGAGGAACGCCGACCGGGCCGGCTCGACGTCGGCGAGCCGGACCCAGACGCCGGACAGCGAGACGATGGCGGCGCCGGCGAAGGGCCGCCAGACCGCGGGGACGGTCATCCCCGCGGCGCCGGCGCGAGGCCCGGCGGGGACTCGAGCCGGTGCGCCGCCAGCAGCGCGGCGTCGGCGAGGAGCTCCCGCGACGGCCCCTCGGCGACGACGACGCCCCCGTCCATCAGCACCGTCCGCGGGCAGAGCTCGAGCACCAGCGCGAGGTCGTGCGTGACGACGAGCTGCGCGACGTCGAGGCCCTGCAGCACCCCGATGAGGTCGCGGCGGCTGGCCGGGTCCAGGCCGGCCGTCGGCTCGTCGAGCACGAGCACGTCCGGGCGCAGCGCCAGCACCGTCGCGATGGCGACGCGGCGCTGCTCGCCGCCGGAGAGGTGGTGCGGCGCGCGGTCCGCGAGATGCGTGACGTCGAGCGCGGCGAGCGCGGCGTCGACGCGCGCGTCCAGCTCGGCTCCGCGCAGACCGTGGTTCGCGGGACCGAACGCCACGTCGTCACGCACGCGCGACATGAACAGCTGGTCCTCGGCGTCCTGGAACACGAACCCGACGCGGCGGCGGATCTCGCGCAGGGTCGCCTGGTCGAGCTCGACGCCGACGACGCGGACCGTGCCCGACTCGGCCCGGAGCAGGCCGTTCGTGTGCAGCGACAGCGTCGTCTTCCCGGCGCCGTTGGGGCCGAGCAGCGCGACCCGCTCCCCCGGTGCGACGACGAGGTCGACGCCGTCGAGCGCCGGGGTGCCGTCGGGGTACCGGAACCGGAGGCCCTCGACCTCGAGGGCCGGAGGTGCTGCGCCGGTCTCCGCGGTCATGCCCAGGCCTCCGCACCACCGACGACGGCGCCGACGGTACGCGCCACGGCGACCAGGCCGGGCACGGCCATCGCAACGGCCCAGTCGGCGGCCGTCGCCGGTCGCTCGGCCACCAGGACCGGCATCCGCCCGGTGAAACCGCGGGCGAGCATCGCGGCGTGGACCCGTTCACCGCGCTCGTAGGCACGGACGAACAGCACCCCGAGCCCGGCCGTCAGCGGACCCAGCTGCCACAGCCACCGCGGGTCGTACCCGCGAGCCGTCATCGCCCGGCGCTGCCGGCCGACCTCGCCGACGATGACCTCGAGGTACCGCAGCATCGTCGCGGCGATCTGGGTCAGGACCGGCGGCACCCGCAGGCGCTCGAGGCCGCGCAGCAGCGCCGGCACCTCGGTCGTCGCGACCAGCAGCAGCGACGCGGTCGCACCGAGCAGCGTCCGCGACACCAGTCCGAGGGCGCCCCACAGCCCCTCGACGGCCAGCGGCACCCCGACGACGTCGACCCTCGGCCCCGAGGCGACGAACGGCAGCAGCAGGGCGGCGATCAGGAACGGGGCCGTGACCGCGAGGCGCGAGACGAGGAACCGCCCCGGGACGCGCGAGGCCCGGGCGACGGCGGCGAGGACGACCGCCGCGCCGGCGAACGCGATCACGTCGTCCCGCGGCGCGGTCGCGACGAGCCCGGCCGTCGTCAGCGTCGCGACGACCTTGACGTGCGCCGGCAGATGGTGCGTCCGCGAGTGCTCGTGGACGTGGAGGGGGTGCGTGTGTCCGGCCCCCACGTCAGCGGCGTCCGGGACGGCCCGCGGCGCGGACCGGACGCGCGGCGACCGTCACGCGCTGGGGGCGCGCTCCGCGTCCGCCGACGTGCCCCGCCGGCGATCGCGGACGAGCAGCAGCAGGCCGGTCCCGACGGCCAGCGTCACGAGCGTCCCGACGATCCCCGCGATCGCGAGGGAGACCGTCTCGCTGGCGACTCCCGCGGTCGCGTAGTCGGCGAAGATCGAGCTGCCGAACGCGTGATCCTCGGCGGCCTCGATGAAGCCGGTGTCCTCGGCGACGCGCTCGAGGCCGTCGGGGTCCCCGACGGCGAACTGCGCGACGACCGTCGCGACGACCAGCGAGGCCGCCACGGCGGCCAGGACGAACCGAGCCCGGGGCAGCTTCGCCGGTCCCGCGGCGCGGTCGATGCCGTCGGCCCCACGGACCAGGTCGGGACGCACGGCCAGCACCGCGGCGATGACGCCGGCGGTGATCAGCCCCTCACCGACGCCGATCAGCGCGTGCACCCCGGCCATCGCCGTGAACACGCGGTCGAACGGCACGGCCGCGGAGGCGCCGAACAGCCACTGGAGGCTGAACGCCATCGACGAGAGGACGACCGAGGCGGCGGCCGCGACACCGGCCGCCAGCGACACGCCGGTCGCGGTCGCGGGGAGGACGCGGCGCAGGCCGCGGAACACGGCCCAGCCGCCGAGCGCAGTGACGACCGCCATGTTCAGGACGTTGTAGCCGAGGGCCGTGAGGCCCCCGTCGGCGAACCCGATGGCCTGGACGATCACGACGACCGCGACGACCAGCAGCCCGAGCGACGGCCCGAGCAGCACCGCCGCCAGTGCGCCGCCGAGGAGGTGGCCCGACGTCCCGGCCGCGACGGGGAAGTTCACCATCTGGGCCGCGAACACGAACGCGGCGGTGACCCCCGCCAGCGGGATGCGGTCGTCGTCCAGCTCCGGCCGCGAGGCCTTCAGCGAGGCCGCGATGGCCCCGGCGCTCATGACGCCCGTGGCGATGGCGGTCGGTCCGGTCAGGAACCCATCGGGTGCGTGCACGGCATCCCCCTGCCCCGAGGGGCGTCCCGGTCCGGACGGCGGGCCGGAAGATCGAGGACGACGGTATTGGGAATGTTCCCAGAACGCAACCTGAGGGTCCCCCGGGGCCCGTAGCCTCGGGTTCCGGGCGATCGAGGGCCGACGTGCGACACCTCCTGGTCATCGGCGGCGACGCGGCCGGGATGTCGGCCGCCTCCCAGGCCCGGCGGCTCCGGGGTCCCGACGAGCTGGCGATCACGGTCCTCGAGCGGGGCGGGACGACCTCGTACGCCGCCTGCGGCATCCCGTACTGGGTCGCCGGGCTCGTCGAGTCCCGCGCCCGGCTGGTCGCGCGTCGGGCCGAGGAGTTCCGGACGAGGCAGGCGATCGACGTCCACCTCGGGACCGAGGCCGTCGCGATCGACACGGCCGCCCGCTCGGTCCGCGCCCGTGACCTCGCGACCGGCGCCGAGACCGAGCACGCCTACGACGACCTCGTCGTCGCGACCGGGACGATGCCCGTGCTGCCGCCCGTACCGGGGCTGGACGCGGACGGGGTGCTGCCGGTCCGGACCCTCGACGACGGCCAGGCGGTGCTGGACGCGCTGAGCGACCGCGCCCCGCGCCGGGCCGTCGTCGTCGGCGGCGGGTACATCGGCATCGAGATGGCCGAGGCGCTGCGGCTCCGCGGCCTCGACGTCGCGCTCGTCGACCTGGCGCCGCAGCCGATGACGACCCTCGAACCCGAGCTCGGTGACCGCGTCGCCGCAGCGCTGCGCGCCGACGGCGTCGACCTGCGGCTCGGCACCCCGCTGACGGGCGTCGAGGCCGGTGCCGACGGCCGGGTCCGGGCGGTCTCCACCCCCGACGGCGCGATCGACGCCGACCTGGTCGTGCTCGGCACGGGCGTCCGACCGGGCAGCGACCTCGCCGCCGCGGCCGGCGTCCCCGTCGGTCCCAGCGGCGGGATCGTGACCGACCCGCGGATGCGCACGCCGGTCGACGGCGTCTGGGCGGCCGGCGACTGCGCCGAGACCGTGCACCGCGTCACCGGCGGACCGGTGTCGTTCGCGCTGGGCACCGTCGCGAACAAGCAGGGCCGGGTCGCCGGGCTGAACCTCGGTGGGATCCCGGCCGAGTTCCCCGGGGTGCTCGGCACCGCGATCACGAAGTACCACGACCTCGAGATCGCCCGGACCGGCCTGTCGCTGCGCGAGGCCGCGACGGCCGGCCTCGACGCGATCGCGACGACGGCCGAGAGCCGCACCCGCGCCAACTACTACCCCGACCACGCCCCGATCGCCGTGCTGCTCATCACCGAGCGCGGTACCGGGCGGCTGCTCGGCGGGCAGATCGTCGGGGGGCCGGGGGCCGGCAAGCGCATCGACACGATCGCCGTGGCGCTGTGGCACGGGATGACCGCGTCCGCGATGGTCGACCTCGACCTCGCGTACGCCCCGCCGTTCTCCCCGGTCTGGGACCCGGTGCAGACCGCGGCCCGCATCGTCCCCGAGCCGGAGGGGTGAGCGACGCCGCGCCGACGGGCCCGGACGCCGCGGCCGGACCCCTCGCGCACCAGCCGGAGTACGCCCCGGTCGCGGCGACGTGGCCGCAGCTCGTCGGGATGTTCCTCCGGCTCGGCGTGGCCGCGTTCGGAGGGCCGGTCGCGCACGTCGCGATGATGGACCGCGAGGTCGTCGAGCGTCGGCGATGGGTCGACCGCCAGCACTTCCTCGACCTGCTCGCGGCGACGAACCTGCTCCCGGGGCCGAACTCGACGCAGATGACGATGCACGTCGGGTACGTCCAGAAGGGCGACCGCGGCCTCTGGGCGGCCGGTCTCGCGTTCATCGTGCCGGCCGCCGCGATCACGCTGGTGCTGTCCTGGGCCTGGGTGGCGTTCCGGACCCTGCCCGCGGTCGACGCCGCGTTCCGCGGTCTGCAGCCGACCGTGCTGGCGATCGTCGTCACGGCGATGCTCGGGCTCGCGCCCCGGGCCGCCGACGAGCTCCGCACCCGCCTCCTGCTGGTCGGCGCCCTCGGACTGGCGCTCGTCGGCGTCGGCGAGGTGCTCGTCCTCGCCCTCGGCGCGGCGGCCGGGGCCGTCCTGCTGCCGCGCGGCGACGAGCCGGCGCCGCTGGACCGCTGGGTCCGGCGGGGGGCCGCGGCCGTCGTCCCGCCGCTGGCCGCCGTACCCCTCCTGCTCGCGGGCGCCGCGCCGGCGCCGGTCGCGCCGCCCGGGATGCTGACCCGCCTCTGGTGGGAGTTCCTCCGGTTCGGCGCGACGCTGTTCGGCAGCGGCTACCTCCTCGTCGCGTACCTCCAGTCCCGGCTGGTCGAGGACCTCGGCCTGCTGACGACCGCACG
The DNA here is from genome assembly GCA_017852335.1 of Actinomycetota bacterium. Taxonomy (GTDB): domain Bacteria; phylum Actinomycetota; class Nitriliruptoria; order Nitriliruptorales; family Nitriliruptoraceae; genus CSBr16-57R1. The sequence continues at coordinate 89,673 of JAFMLG010000001.1, forward strand.
GCTGCTCGAGGCGATCGTCATCGGCGAGCTGACCCCCGGCCCGCTGTTCACGACGTCGACCGCGGTCGGGTACCTGCTCGGTGGCGTCGCCGGAGCCCTCGTCGCGACCGTCGCGATCTTCCTGCCGTCGTTCCCGCTCGCGATGCTGCTCGGCCGGATCATGCCGCGGGTGAAGCGCTCGGCCGCGGCCCGCGCGGTCGTCCGCGGCCTCGGCGCGGCCGTCGTCGGCGTGATGCTGGCGGTGGCGCTGCGGATCGGCCTGCGCGTCGTGGTGGACGTGCCGTCGGCGGCGCTGCTGGTGGCCGGGGTCGCGGCGCTGCGCCTGACCCGGCTGCCCCCGCTGGCGCTCGTCCCGCTCGGGGCGGCGGTCGGCCTCGTCCTCGACGCCGTCGGCGTCTGAGGACCCCCGCTCAGGCCTCGAGCCGGCGCAGGACGCGCGAGCGCCCCAGCACGACGACGGCGATCAGGCTGCTGACCACCCCGACGAGCATCGCGGGCCGCGGACCGGCGACGTCGATGACGACGCCGCCGAGCGCGCCGCCCGCCGCGCCGCCGAGGTAGACCGAGGCCTGGATCCAGGACTGCGCCTCGGCCCGGGCGGACGGCGGGGAGAGGTCGTCGATCAGCTGGAAGCCGCAGACGTTCAGCGGCCCGATCAGCGCCCCGCTGACCGCGAGCGCCACGCCGAGCAGCACCGGGTCGCCGGCGACGAACGGCACGGGGGCCAGCGCCAGCGCGAACCACGCGGTCAGCCGCCGCATCCGCACGCGCAGCGTCCCGGCCCAGACGCGGGCGCCGTAGAACAGCCCGCCGATCAGGCTCGCGACGGCGATCAGCGCGATGTACGTCCCGGCCAGCGACGGCCGTCCGAACCCCTCGGCCACGGCCGCCGCGAACAGGTCGAACGCACCGAACGTCGCCGCGACCGCCATGTACGCCGCGACCACCGCGATCAGCCCGGGTGCGCCGAGCACCTCGACGAGACCCCGCGGTCGCAGCGCCGCCCGGAGCCGCCCCTGGGCCGCCGTGGCGCCGTCGCGCGGCGCCGAGGCGTACACCAGGGTCCCGACGGCGACGGCCGCGCCGGCCCCGACGACGGCGGCGGCGCCCCCCGCGGCGGCGGCGAGCAGCCCCGTCAGCAGCGGCCCCGCGATGAACCCGAGCTCGACGTTCACGACGGTCAGGACGAAGGCGCGCTCGCGGTCCCGGCCGGGCCCGTAGGTGGCGCCGAGCGCCGCGCGGGTGCAGGCGGTCATCGGCGGCGAGGCCAGCCCCACACCGAGGGCCAGCGCCGCGAGGACGGGGCCGGCCAGCCCGGCGCCGAGCGCGATCGCGAGCCCGACGGCGCCCGCGAGGTAGACCGCGCCGTCCGGCACCAGGACGCGGCGATGCCCGACGGCGTCCGCGACGCGTCCCTGCAGCGGGGACCCGAGCGCGACGCCGAGCTGGTGCCCGCCGGCGACGAGCCCGGCGGTCGCGTAGTCGTACCCCGCCTCGCGGACGGCGAGGACGATGGCCAGCACCATCATCCCCGGCGTCAGCCGTCCGAGGAGGTGACCGACGAGGAGCGGCCGGACGCGCGCGTCGGCCAGCGGGGCGAACGTGTCGCGCACGGCGGCTCCGGGCCGGGTGCCGAGCGGCACGTGCGGCCCCCCGGACGCTACCGACGCCCCCCACCGCTACCGTGCGGCCCCGCCCTCGCACACCCGCGGAGTCGCCGTGAGCGCACCCGTCGACCTGCAGCCGACCACGGCCCGGCGGTCCACCCTGGACCGCGTGGTCCGTCAGCTGCTGCTGATCGGGGACAGCTCGCCCCGGGCCCTGTTCGACCTCAAGGGCTCGATGCTGCTGGCCGGTGTCCGCTGCACGCTGACCTACCTCGTGATCCCGCTGGGGGCGCCGGTCCTGGGCTGGCTCGGGGTCCTCGCCACCCCGCTCTCGCTGCTGATGTCGATCGTCGCGATCGGGCTGGCCGTCTCGAGCCTGCGCCGGGTCTGGATGGCCGACTACCGCCACCGCTGGCCGTACACCGCGTTCATCGTGACCGCCGTCGCCCTGCTGGTCGTCGTCGTGGTCGGCGACGTGCGGACGCTGCTCGCGTGAGCAGGTCTGAGGCCGAGCTGCGCGCCGACATCGCGGACCTCGAGCGGCTGCTCGTCGACGTCCCGCCGCACCACGGCGCGGGGACGCGGCGCTCCCTCGAGGAGCGGTTGGACGACCTCCGGTCGGAGCTGCACCGGCTGCGGACGGCGTCCGACGGCGGGGCGGCCTGATGCGCGTCCTCGTCACCGGCGGCGCCGGGTTCATCGGCTCGGCGACCGCGGCGGCGCTTCGCGACGCGGGGCACGACGTCGTCGCCGCCGACGACCTCTCCCGCGGTCGGGCCGACATGGTCCCCGACGGCGTGCCGCTCGAGGTCGTCGACGTCACCGACGCCGCCGCGCTCGAGCCGCTGCTCGCCGCCGGACGGTTCGACGCCTGCCTGCACTTCGCGGCGCTGATCGAGGTCGGCGACTCGATGGAGCGCCCGGAGGCGTACTTCCGGACGAACACCGCGGGCACGGCGGTGCTGCTGGAGGCACTGCTGCGCCACGACGTCGGCCGGTTCGTGTTCTCCTCGACGGCCGCGACGTACGGCGAGCCGGAGCGGACCCCGATCGACGAGGAGCACCCGCAGCGCCCGACGAACCCGTACGGCGAGTCGAAGCTGATGACCGAGCGGATGCTCGACTGGCTCCACGCCCGACGGGGGCTGCGCAGCGCGTCCCTCCGGTACTTCAACGCCGCGGGGGCGGTCGGCCGCCACGGCGAGCGCGCCGACGACCACCAGACGCACCTGATCCCCGTGGCGCTGATGGCGGTGACCAGCGCACGTCCGCCGCTGAAGGTGTTCGGGACCGACTGGCCGACGCCGGACGGCACCTGCATCCGTGACTACATCCACGTCGCCGACCTCGCCGACGCGCACGTCCGCGCCCTCGACGCCCTCGAGCGGGAGGGCCTCGTCCGGGCGAACCTCGGGAACGGTCGCGGGTCCAGCGTCCGCGAGGTCCTCGACGCGGTGGAGCGGGTGACCGGCCGACCGGTGCCGCACACGGACGAACCCCGTCGTCCGGGCGATCCGGCGGTGCTGATCGCGTCGGCCGACCGGGCCCGGGACGTGCTCGGCTGGGCGCCGACCCGCGACCTCGACCGGATCGTCGGCGACGCCTGGGCGCATCTCACGGAGGGCGTCGCACCGGCCTGACGGCGGCGGGGCGCGGCGGCCCCGCGGGGACCGCCCTCGCGCTCAGGCCGCCCCGTCGACCTCGGCCGCCTCGACGCGGGGGAACAGCGGCACCGCGGCACCCAGCACCGTGCCGACCGGGACCTCGGGCCGGCGCCACCCGACGGCGACGACGTCCTCGCCCAGCCCCAGCCACCCGAGGATCGTCGCCGACGAGAACGGGACGTACGGGGCGAACGCCACGGCCAGTCCGGCGATCGCCTGCAGCGCCGTCCAGAGCGTCGTCGCCGTCCGCTCGCGATCGACCTTCGCGGTCCGCCACGGCTCGGTCGCGTTCAGGTAGGCGTTGACCTCCTGCGCACCGGTCAGCGCCGCCCGCAGTCCGCGCCGCAGCTCGACGCGGGCGATCGCCGCCCCGGCCTCCGCCAGCGCCGCGTCGACGGTGGCCAGCAGCGCCGAGTCCCGCTCGTCGCGCGGCCCCGGCTCGGGCACCCGGCCGTCGAACTGCTTCGCGGTCATCGCGAGCACGCGGTTCACGAGGTTGCCCCAGGCGGCCGCGAGCTCGTCGTTGACCCGTCGGAGCATGTCGTCCTCGGTGAGGTCGACGTCCTGCTGCTCGGGGAACGACGCGGCGACCGCGTAGCGCAGCTGGTCGGGGGTGAACCGCTCGAGGGCGTCGAGGATCGACGTCCCGACCCCGAGCGACTTCGAGGCCTTCGCCCCCTTGAACGTGACGTACTGGTTCGCCGGCACGTCGGTCGGGAGGTTCAGGTCGCCCGAGCCCATCAGCTGCGCCGGCCAGAACACGGCGTGGAACGGGACGTTGTCCTTCCCGATGAAGTAGTAGGACTCGGCCGCGGGGTCCTCCCACCAGGCGCGCCAGGCCTCGGGGTCGCCCGACCGCTGCGCCCACTCGCGGGACGCCGAGAGGTACCCGATGACCGCGTCGAACCAGACGTAGACGCGCTTCCGCTCGCCGCCCTCGAGCATCACGTCGTCGGGCAGCGGCACGCCCCAGTCGATGTCCCGCGTGATGGCGCGGTCCTGCAGACCCTCGCGCACGAACCCGAGCGCCCAGTTGATGACGTGCGGTCGCCAGCCCTCGCGGCTGGCCAGCCAGGCCTCGAGTCGGTCCGCCAGCAGCGGCAGGCGCAGGAACCAGTGCTCGGTCTCGCGGAACTCCGGGGTCGCGCCGGTCACCTTCGAGCGGGGGGCGACCAGGTCGACCGGGTCGAGCGTCGCCCCGCAGGCGTCGCACTGATCGCCCCTGGCGCCCTCCGAGCCGCACCGGGGGCAGGTCCCCTCGACGTACCGGTCGGGCAGGAACCGCCCGGCCTCGGGGTCGTAGGGCTGCCGGGTCGTCCGGGCCTCGAGGTACCCGTTGCGATGCAGGCCGCGGAGGATCTCCTGCGTGGTCTCGCGGTGGTTCTCCGTCAGCGTCGTCGTGAACAGGTCGAACGAGACGCCGAGCTCCTCCCAGTACCGCAGGAACTCCGGGTGGAACCGATCGACCACCTCGGCCGGCGTGATGCCCTCCTGCTCGGCGCGTACCGTGATGGGGGTGCCGTGGCCGTCCGACCCCGACACCATCAGGACCCGGTCGCCGACGATGCGGTGGTAGCGGGCGAAGACGTCGGCCGGCAGGTACGCACCGGCGAGGTGACCGAGATGCAGCGGACCGTTGGCGTAGGGCCAGGCGACGGCGACGAGCACGTGCCGCGACTCGCGGCCCGCGGGCGACGCGGCGGGCGCGGCGGTGACCATGCGAGCAGCCTACCGAGGACGGCCCTGCGGCTGACCGGCGCCGCGCTCGCCGCCGCGACGCTGCTGCCCGAGCGGACCGCCGCCGACCGTCTGCCGCGTCGTGAGTACGCCGGGCCCGACGGCCGGTTCGTCCGGCTCGAGGGCGTCGAGGTCCACCACGAGGTCCACGGTCCGGAGGACGCGCCGGTCCTGCTGCTCGCCCACCACTTCTACGGCGCCGTCCGCGTCTGGGACCGGCTGGTCCCGCTGCTGACCGACCGGTACCGCGTCGTCGCATGGGACCGGCCGGGCTTCGGCCTCACCGAGCGGCCGCTCCGCGACCCGCGCGGCCCGAACCCCTACACGCGCGCCGCCGCGGCCGAGCTGGGCTGGGCGCTGCTCGACCACCTCGGCGTCCGCGACGCGACCCTCGTCGGCGCCTCCGCCGGCGGTTCGAACGTCATCGAGATGGCCGACCGTGCGCCGGACCGCGTCCGTGCGGTCGTGCTGCTGGCGCCGGCGATCACGGGCGACGTCGGCGCGCCACCGCCCCTGCGACCGCTGCTGCGCACGGCGCCGCTGCGTCGGATCGGTCCGCGGCTGGCCGAGCGGTTCGCCGGCGAGGTCACGCGCGAGCGCGCGACCCGGAGCTGGGCCGATCCGTCGCGGGCCGACGACGACGTCGACCTCGCCCCCTACCGCCAGCTGCTCGCGACCGAGGGCTGGTCGCGCGGGCTGTGGGAGGTGATGACGGCCGAGCGGCCGCCCGACCTCCGCGGCGCGCTGCGCCGCATCACCGCGCCGTCGCTGGTGGTGACCGGCGCGCACGACCGGACGATCGCCCCGCGGTGGGGGCGGTGGGTGGCGGAGCGGATCCCCGACGGCCGGTTCGTCGAGCTGCCCGACGCCGGCCACGTCCCGCACCAGGAGCGGCCGGCGCAGCTGGTCGAGGTGATCCGGCCGTTCCTCGCCGAGGTGCTCGGCGCCTGAGGTCGGGTGCGTCAGCCCTCGCGGACCCGGCGGGCGACCTCGGCCCGGTCGAGCGCACCCGTCGTCGCGAGGGCGTCGGGGACCCAGCCGGCGACGTCCTCGTCGCCGGCCTCGTCCTCGGTGACGAGCTGCTCCTCCTCGGCGCGCGGGAGCACCTCGTCGACGTACCGACGGGCCGCCTCGAGCAGGTCGAGGTCGCTCCCCTGTTCGGCCGACCACCGCTGCCACAGGCCGAGGACCTCGACGAAGACCTGCGTCGGCTCGCGCCGCCCCCGCAGTCCGGACGGGACGAGCGCCAGGACCGGCTCGAAGGACCGCTCGAGCCACCGGCGCGCGACCAGCGCCTCCGGGAGGGACGTCCCCTCGGTCCGGGTCAGCCAGGCGCCGAAGTTCCGGACGTCGTTCAGCAGGACGCGCGCCTGGTGGTCCTGCGCCTCCAGCCCCGTCAGCTCCCGGAGCAGCCGCTGGTACCGGCCGGGCTCGAGGACCGAGGTCCGGAGGTGCAGCCGGGTCCGGTCGCCGTCGCCACGGCTCAGCTCCAGCTCCTCGACGTCGAACCCGATCTCGTTGATGCGTCGCAGCCGGTCGTGGATGCGGTGCTGCTCGTCGGGTCCGAACACCTCGTCGTGGGTCAGCTCGGCCCAGAGCCGGTCGTACCGGTCGCGGAGGTCCACACCGAACGCGACGGGGTCGAACGCGTCGTCGAGCACCCCGGCCGCCTGCAGGTCGAGCAGCTCGCCCGCGGCCCGCTCGGCCGCCAGCTCCAGGTCGGCCCCGCGCTGGCCGGACGTGAGCTCGCCGTGGAGCTCCCCCGTCTCGGTGTCGACGAGGTACGCCGCGAGGCTGCCGGCGTCGCGACGGAACAGCGTGTTCGACAGCGAGCAGTCCCCCCAGAAGAACCCGGTGAGGTGCACGCGGACGAGCAGCTGCGCCAGCGCGTCGATCAGCGGGTCGCGCAGCGCCTGGTGCTCGCGACGCAGGAACAGCAGCCGGTACGGGACGCTGAACTCGAGGTGCCGGGTGATGAGGCAGGCGTCCAGCCGGTCCCCGTCCGCGTCGTCGCGCAGGGTCGCGACCCCGACGACCTCGACGACCGGGACGCCCTCCTCGCGGAGGTGGCGCAGGAAGGACCACTCCCGCAGCGCGTACCGCCGGGGCAGCTCCTTCAGGTGGTACAGCCGGTCCTCGTACCGCACGGTCCGGACGACGTGGCGGTGGATGCCGAGCGGTGTCTCGACGATGCGCGGATGGTCCCACGCCGCCAGCGGGACGTCCCACGGGAGGTCGAGGAAGTCCGGGTGACCGGTCCGCGCGGTCAGCTGCAGTCGCACCGGACCCTCGTCGGCGGCCCGCGGAGCGGTCGAGCGGGGCCGCCGATGACGCGAGGCTAGCGTCGCCGTCGCGGCGACCCCCGGTCGACCGCAGGGGGACGCTCGATGCGCGCGCTGCCGGACGGGTTCCTGCTCGGTGCGGCGACGTCCGCGTTCCAGATCGAGGGCCTCGGCCCGGGCCGCGGCGAGACGATCTGGGACCGGTTCCTCGCCGCGCGCGGCGGGGACGACGGCCGCGTCGCCTGCGACCACGTCACGCGATGGCGCGAGGACCTCGACCTGATGGCCGAGCTCGGCGTCGACGCGTACCGGTTCTCGGTGTCATGGGCCCGTGTCCTGCCGGAGGGGACCGGCCGGGTCTCGGCGGAGGGGCTGGGCTTCTACGACCGGCTGGTCGACGGGCTGCTCGAGCGCGGCATCCGACCCTGGCTGACCCTCTACCACTGGGACCTGCCGCAGGCCCTCGAGGACCGCGGCGGATGGCGGACCCGTGATGCGGTGGGCTGGTTCGCCGACTACACCGCGGTCCTGGCGGACGCTCTCGGCGACCGCGTCGACGTCTGGCTGACGCAGAACGAGCCCTGGGTCGCAGCGACCCTCGGCCACCGCGAGGGCGAGTTCGCCCCCGGCGGGACCGACGTCACCGAGTCGCTGACCGTCGCCCACCACCTGCTGCTCGGCCACGGGATCGCGGCCCGGCTGCTGGCCGACGACGCCCCGGCCGGCCGCGTCGGCGTCGCCCCGGACGTGCGGCCCGGGTTCCCCGCGACCGACCGGCCGGAGGACGTCGACGCCGCTCGGCACTTCGACGGGTTCCGGAACCGCTGGTACCTGCACCCGATCCTCGGGCTCGGGTACCCCGAGGACGTCGCCGCCGAGTACCTCGAGCGCGGTGTGTTCGACGCGGCCGAGGGTGACGGCGTCGTCCGCGAGGGCGACCTGGCGCTCATCGCCGCGCCGATCGACGTGCTCGGCGTCAACTACTACACGACGCTGCCCGTCGACGCGGCCCGTCGCGAGGACGACGCGCCCGAGCGGCCCGAGGGCCGCGACCAGCCCCCCGGGTACACCGAGATGGGGTGGGCGATCCGGCCCGAGGGGCTGCGGGACCTGCTGCTGGATCTCGGCGACCTGGTCGCCGACTCCCCCGTCGGCCGTGCCGGCGGCCCGCGGGGCCCGGTCCGCCTGGCGGTTACCGAGAACGGCGCGAGCTGGTCGGACGGGCCCGGCCCGGACGGCCGTGTCCGCGACGCCCGCCGCACCCGGTACGTCCACGACCACGTCGACGCGGTGCTGGCGGCCCGGGAGGCCGGCGCGCCGGTCGACGCGCACCTCGTCTGGTCCCTGCTCGACAACCTCGAGTGGACGCAGGGCTTCGCCCAGCGGTTCGGCCTGGTCCACGTCGACTTCGCGACGGGGACGCGGACGGTCAAGGACAGCGGCCGGTGGCTGGCCGCCGTCCTGGCCGAACGCCGCCTCGTCCCGCCGGGCGACCCCGAGCGGGACTGAGCCTCAGCGCAGGGCCAGTCCCGACTGCGCGTCGAAGAAGTGGATGCGCTCGGTCCGGACGCCGACGTCCACGGTCTCGCCGTGACGCGGGGCCCGCGACGGCTCGTACCGGACGACGAACGGCTGCCCGCCGGCCGCGGCCTGGCGCTTCAGCTCCTCGAACGCGTCCTCGTCGTCGATCGCCGCGCGCATGTCCTCCGAGACGATCGGGCGGGTCCGCGTGTCGACGTGGACCAGCGACTCCGACCCCAGCGCCTCGACCAGCGCGACGGGGAGCCCCCGCATGACGCGGTCGTCGGCGACCTCGGACGGGGCGGCGAAGTGCTCGGGGCGGATGCCGACCGCGACGCGCTGTCCGACCCGGTCCCGGACCTTCGGGTACCGATCGGTCGCGGCGGGGTCCACCGCCAGCGTCATGCCGTCCTGGATCGTGATGCCGATGCCGTCGCCGTGGCGGACGACCTCGGCCTCGGCCAGGTTCATCGCCGGCGAGCCGATGAAGCCCGCGACGAAGAGGTTGTGGGGACGCTCGTACAGGTCGGTCGGCGACGCGACCTGCTGGAGCACGCCGAGCTTCATGACCGCGACCCGGTCGCCCATCGTCATCGCCTCGACCTGGTCGTGCGTGACGTACAGCGTCGTGACCTCGAGCCGGTCCTGGAGGGCCGCGATCTCGCCGCGCATCGCGACACGGAGCTTCGCGTCGAGGTTCGAGAGCGGCTCGTCCATCAGGTAGGCCTGGGGGCTGCGGACGATGGCCCTGCCCATGGCGACGCGCTGCCGCTGCCCCCCCGAGAGCGCCTTCGGCTTGCGGTGGAGGTACTCGGTCAGACCGAGCATCTCGGCGGCGTCGCGGACGCGGCGGTCGATCTCCTCCTTCGAGACCTTCGCGAGCTTCAGCGCGAACCCCATGTTGTCGGCGACCGACATGTGCGGGTACAGCGCGTACGACTGGAACACCATCGCGATGTCCCGCTCCTTCGGGGAGAGGTCGTTCACGACCCGGTCCCCGATGAGCAGGCGGCCGCTCGAGATCTCCTCAAGGCCGGCGACCATGCGCAGCGCCGTCGACTTCCCGCAGCCCGAGGGGCCGACGAGGATGACGAACTCCTTGTCCGCGACCTCGAACGACAGGTCGAAGATCGCCTGCGTCCCGTCGGGGTAGATCTTGTTCACGCCGTCGAAGACGATCTCAGCCATGGTGCCTCCCCGGGCGGACGTGACCGCCCCTCACGATGCTCATCCCTTGACGCTGCCGGCGAGGATGCCGCGGACGAAGTACTTCTGGAGCGCGAAGAACACGACGATCGGGAAGAACGCCTGCACGAACGCCCCCGCCGTCAGCAGGTGCTCGTACCGACCGAAGTCCCCGGCGATCGCGGCGATGATGACGGTGGCCGGCATCTTGTCCGGCGCGAAGGGTCCGATCATCGTCAGCGCGATCAGGTAGTCGTTCCAGGTCCAGAGGAACTGGAAGATGGCGAACGCGGCCAGGACCGGGATGGAGAGCGGGAGGACCAGCCGGACGAAGATCTGGAAGTGGTCCGCCCCGTCGATCCGCGCCGACTCGAAGATGTCCTTCGGCAGCCCGCTGATGAAGTTGTGCAGCAGGAAGATCGCGAGCGGCATCGCGAACCCGGCGTGGGTCAGCCAGACCGCCGTCGTCGTCCCCGTCAGATCGAGATCGGGGAAGATCGAGAGGGTCTTCCCGATGAACGGCAGCGTCTGGTTCGCGCCGCCGTTGTACAGCTGGAGCAGCGGGATCAGCGCGGTCTGCAGGGGGACGGCCAGCAGCGAGACGGTCCCGATGAAGATCCACTCCCGGCCCTTGAAGTCCATCCAGGCGAAGGCGTACGCGGCGAACGCCGCCATGGCGATCGGGATCACCGTCGCGGGCAGGGCGATTGCGAAGGAGTTGATGACGCCCTGGACGAGGCCGCCCTGGACGTCGGTCCCGAGGACGGTGGCGTAGTTGTCGAGCGAGAGGTTCTCGTCGCGGAGCAGCAGCCACCACGGGGTGGTGCGCTGCTCGGACGGTCCGCGGAACGAGTTCGCGAACAGGCCGAGCGTCGGGAGCGCCCAGATGACGACGATCACCCAGAGGGCGCCCGTCGGGATCGACGAGATGGTCCGGTAGACCGCGCGGCCGACGCCGCCGGCCCGGACGGTCGGCGCGCTCATGCGGCCTCCTTCTGCATCCGTCGGATGTTCACGTACATCACCGGGAGGACCGAGAGGAACAGGACGGTCGCGACCGCCGACCCGACGCCGAAGTTCGCGTCGATGAAGGCGCGGTTCCACATCTCGTTCGCGAGGACCTGCGTGCCGAAGTTCCCGTTCGTCATGACCTTGACGATGTCGAAGACCTTCATGACGACGACGATGATGGTGGTGATGACGACGCCGATGGTCGGACGGATCTGGGGCAGGACGATGCGCCAGAAGGACTGGGCCTCGTTCGCGCCGTCGACGCGGCCGGCCTCGAGCAGGTCCGCCGGGACGCCCTTGATCGCCGCCGAGAAGATGACCATCGCGAACCCGGTGTAGACCCAGATGAACGGGATCATGATGAAGACGTTGTTGTACGCGCCGAACTGCTGGGTCCCGGAGATGAACAGCAGCGCCGAGGTGACCGGTTGGCCGTCGACGACCTGGACCCCGGCGACGCCCTCACCGGCGAGGAACAGGGATCCGAGCCAGCCGAGCGCGAGGGCGAGGAACCCCGAGGTCCAGCCCGTCCCCAGCGAGCCCTGCCGCAGGGCCAGGACGGCGAAGACGGCGACCAGGCCCGCGATGACCAGGGTCACGACCCCGGCCGTCCCGGCGCGGTCCGAGACCGCCAGGTTCCCGAGACCGACCCAGAGCGCGTTCAGCACGCCCGTCTGCGGATCCTGCTGCGGGCGGGCCAGGTACATGAACCGCCAGATGATGCCGGCCCCGACGAAGCTCAGCGCCATCGGCATGAAGATGATGGACTTCGCGGCCGACTCCGCCCGGGCACGGTCCGCCAGCGCCGCGATGGCCAGCCCCAGCCCCGCCGCCGTGGAGGTGACGAGCACGACCCACCAGAGGTTGTTGAACAGCGTCCCACGCAGCTGGACGAAGACGGCGAAGGACAGCATCAGCGCGGCGGCCCCCAGCGCACCCCCGCCGGGACCGCTGAACCCGGAGTTCCCGGGGTTGCGCCGCAGGTAGTCGACGAGGAGGACCACGAGGGCGACCGCGGCCGCACCGGCCGCGACCGGCCAGGCGGCGCCGCTCGACCCGAACGCCCCGGCGCGATCGGCGAGCACGCCGACGGGCAGCGCGGCCGAGACGCCGGCGGCCGCGACCAGTCGCGGCGGGACGACGCCGTCGATGTTCCGGCGCTGGCGGATCGCGAGGACGAGGCCGACGGTCAGGGCCAGCGCGAAGGCCAGGAACTCGGTCGCACCGAAGATCCCGCGCCAGGCCGAGACGTCGTAGAACGACGGCTGCCCGAAGATGAAGGCGAAGTTGTCCATCCCGACGAACTCGCCCGACCCCTCCTCGAGGAACGAGATGTAGACGGTACGGGCGGTCGGGACGATGAGGGCGGCCGAGAGGAACGTCAGCGCCGGCGCGAGGAAGATCACGGTCCGGATGCGGCCCTCGAGACGCAGCCGCTCCCCCATCTCGATCGCCGGGGTCAGCCCGAACCGCAGTCCGAGCAGCGCGCCGAGGACCGTCGTGCCGACGAGCGCCTCCCCGACCGTGCCCGCCCCGAGGGTCGGGAACCCGAACGCGCCGAGGAGCCATCCCACCGCGGCGCCCAGCAGGGCCCCACGCACGACGTCATGGCCCCGCAGCCGTGCGACGCCCGCGCCGACCGCGGCCAGGACGACCGTCGCCGCCACGAGCGGGCCGACCTCGAGCGACGGGAGGGCCTGGGTGCGGAGGAAGGCGCCGACGAGCACCCCGTACCC
>JAFMLG010000067.1 GCA_017852335.1 Actinomycetota bacterium
GTCGGCTGGTCGCTCGGCGGCGTCATCGCCCGGGAGGTCGCGCGGCTGGCCCCCGACGCGGTCTCGCACGTCGTTACCTACGGCACGCCGGCGGTCGGCGGTCCGACCTACACGTTGGGCGCGGCCGAGTGGGGGGCCGAGGTCTGCGCCCGCGACGCCGCGGGCGCCGCGCACCGCGACGCGACCGACCCGATCCGCGTGCCGGTCACCGCCGTGTTCTCGCGCCGCGACCGGGTGGTGGCCTGGCCGGCCTGCATCGACCGCACCTCGCACCGCGTGCTGCACGTCGAGGTGCGGTCCAGCCACGCCGGTATGGGCATCGATCCGCACGTCTGGGCGACGGCCGCCGCCGCGATCGAGGGGCGGCTCCCGGCAGTGTCCACAGGTCGCGGAACGGACTGATCGGCCGATCCCGCGCTGCCCCACGGCCACGCCCTGTAGCATGTTGGTTCGTTCCAACACATTGCGGCACGGGATGATGCGGAGGGACGGCATGCCCGAGACGGAGTTCACCTTCGCCCTCGTCGTCGACGGCCCGGACGTCGCGGACGACGCGGCGATGGACGCCTTCTTCGCGGGCGGACTCGACGACGCGACCGTCGAGGACCGTGACGGCACCGCGGTCATCACCCTCTTCCGCTGCGCCGCCTCGGCGGATGCCGCGCTCCGGTCGGCCCTCGGTGACGTCCCGCGCGCGGTCCCCGGCGCCAGGGTCCTGCGCGTGGACGACCAGCTGGTCGGCCTCGCGGACGTCGCGGACCTGATCGGTCGCACGGCCGAGGGCGTGCGGCTGATCGCGACCGCTGCGCGCGGCCCCGGCGGCTTCCCGGTGCCGGCGGGGGTGGTCGGCCGCGGCGTGCGCCTGTGGCGGTGGTCCGACGTCCGACCGTGGCTGGTCGAGCACGGCTTCGTGGGCGACGACGAGGTCGCCGCGACCTTGCCGACCCCGCTGATCGACGCCACCAACGTCGAACTCGCGGCGCGGGCGATCTCCGGCGGGGCCGCAGCGGCCTGATGGGGTCGGCGGAGGGCCCTCGGAGTAGGGTTGGGTCGCCGGTCCGGGGGGACGGAGGGACGGGGGAAACATGCGGGGACTCGTGGCACGGCTGGCCGCGGTCGCGGCGATCGCGGCGCTGGCGGCGACGGTCTCGGCGACCGTCACCGAGGCGCTGCGCGATCCGGAGCACCTCGCCGCGGTGACCACCGCGGTGACCGACGACCCGGCGCTGCTGGACCTCGTCGCGGCGGTGACGGGTGCGCCCGCCGCGGTCGCCGCGACGGTGCTCGACGGGCTGCCCGAGCTGCTCGCGACGACCGACGCCGCCGCCACCGCGGCGCTCGTCGAGTCGCTGGTCGGGGAGACGCCGCTCGGGGGGCTCGGGACGCTGCTCGAGGCCGGCGACGTGCTGCCCCGCGACGAACTGGCGCTGCTGGCCGCGGCCCTCGTCGCCCTGGTGGCGCTGCTGACCCCGCCGCCGCTCGGCCGTCGGGCGGGCGCCGTCGGGCGGGTGCTGCTGACCGCCGGGCTGCCGCTGGTCGCGCTGACCTACGGCGGACCGTGGGTCGTGCGCACGCTCGCGCCGCGGCTGGCGTCCGGCGCGGCGGACGTCGAGGTCACGGCCGACCTGGTCGCCGGCCTCGCCGAGCGGGTGCTGCCGGTCGTGCTCGGCCCCGCGCTGACGCTCGCGACCGGGCTGGCCGTGGCCGGCGGGGCGCTGATCGCGGTCCGGCTGGTGCTCGGCGGGCGCCGCTAGGGACGGGACCGCGCCCGGGGCCGGACGGGAGCACCGAGGAAGTGCGGTCCGCCCCGCCGGGGCAGGTCCTGCGAGGCGGACCGCGTCGCGACCGTAGGACTGACCCCTCGGCCGGCGCGGGGGCGCTCGTTCTAGTTCGCGGGAACGGCCCCCCGGTGATGCCGCGGTGACGCCGACGGAGCCCCCACAGTCCGGTCCGCACCCCGGTCAGCGCCTCGGTCGCGTCCCGGACGGCGGCGGACGGCCCGGGCGACCCGTCCCGCGCCTTCACCGCTGCAGCGCCACCACCAGCGTCACGGTCAGCCCGGTCTGCGCCAGCGACACGGTCAGCAGCAGCTTCAGCATCCTCGCCATCAGCGCCGACGGACCCGCGTGACCGCCATGGTGACCTCCGCGCCGTGGGACGGCGACGGATCCGGTCGCCGGACCGTACGGCGGTCGCGACGTCACCGAGGGGCGGATCCGCGACCTGTGGAGGACGCCGACCGACGCCGCTCCACCGGGCCCGTCGGACCCGTCACCGCCGCTCTCGGACCGCCTCCGCCGCCACGTCGACGAGCGCCCGGCCCGTCGCGGCCGCGTCGTCGCGCAGGCGTCCGAGCGCCTCGTCGGCCGTGCAGGCGAACCGCGTCCGCAGCACCCCGACGGCCTGCTGGACGGTCGTGCGGGCGACGACCGCGGCGTGCAGCCGCCGGGCGACGAGCACCGCGTCCTCGTCGGGGTCGGCCTGCAGCAGCGCCAGCGTCGTCGCGTCGGCCAGCGCCTGCGCGACCGCCAGCGTCGCCGCGTCGAGCCCCCGCGCCGCGAAGAGGTTCAGCGCGCCGTGGGTGCGACCGCGGGCGGCGAGCGGCAGCGCGTGCACCGCGCCGAACCCCTCGGCCCGCACGGCCGCCGCGAACCGCGGCCACGGCGCCTCGGCGGCGAGGTCAAGCGCGACGTCCGTGACGGCGGAGCCGTCCCGGCAGCAGTCGCGGCACGGTCCGGCGTCGTCCTGGACCTGGAGCAGGTCGAGCAGGTGCGCGGCGGTGCTCGACGAGCCCAGCACCCGCAGCGCCCCGCCGACGTCGACGACCATCACGCCGGCGGCCGCGACGGGCAGGACGGCGACGACGTGCTCGCAGAGACGGGTGGTCAGCTCGACGGGGTCGGCGCCGGCCGCGCCGGCCGCGGCGAGGTCGGCGAACGCGGCCAGCACCCCGGCCTCGCCCGCGGGGGCGCGGCGGGTCCCCGCCGGCCAGCGTGCGTCGTGGTCCATGTCCGTCACTCCTCCAGCACCAGTGTGCCCTCGGTGATGCTGCGGCCCACGTCGGCGACGCGGAGCCCCTCGGCGTAGGCGTGGCCCCGGATGCGGACCAGCGCGTCGTCGACGCCGATGCTGAGCGCCTCGGCGACCATCCCGGCGGCCTGCTGGACGAGGTCCAGCTCGAGGCCGCCGACGACGAACGAGACCGGGACGCCGCCGGGGCCGTCGGCCCGCTCGTCGAGCAGCGCGTGGGCGGCGAGGTCGGCGACGACGAGGACGTCCGCGTACCCGTCGGGCGTCGGCGCGCCGGGGCGGTCGCGCAGGACCTCGAGCACCCCGAGGCGGATCGCGCCGACCCGCAGGGGGAACGCGTGGGCGGCGGCGACGCCGGCGGCGGCCGCGGCCTCGGCGTAGGCGGGCCAGGCCGCGGCGGTCGCGGCGACGTCGGGGGTCAGGACCGGGAGGCCGTCGGCGTGGGCCGCGACGGCCGGCCCCTCGCCGCGCAGGAACTCCTCGGCCAGCAGGGCCTCGGCGACCGCGTCGGTCCCCACGACGCCCGCGGGCAGGCCGTCGGTGAGCAGCGCGATGCCGGCCCGCTCGGCGCCGAGCAGCTCGGCGGCGACCGCCGCCACGCCGGCCGCGACGGGGACCCCGGCCGCCGCCTCTCGGAGAAGGTCGGCGATGCGGCTCCAGCGGCTCACGCGCGTCCTGACGCCCCCGCGCGGATGCGAGGAGGGTGCCCGAGGTTCCGACGCACCTTCCGGCCGAAGGGACGCCGGTGAGACTAGAACCTCCGTCCAGCGGGGACGCGCAGGAACCCCGGTCTGGCCGGTGGGTCCGGGATCGTCATCGTACGGGTGCCGCTGGTCGCGTAGGCCGGACGGCGGCGCCCCTCGGCCCCGTGGCCGGACCCCGTCGCCCCGCGACCCGACCCCTACCGCGGCGTCGCGAGCAGGTACTGCTGGCGGGGCGGCGCCGTGGTGGTCGCTATCCAGGTGCGGTACGTCGGGACCCCGTCGACGTCGACGGTCCCGGTGGCGTAGTGGAACGACGTGGAGGTGGTGGTCCGGCCCCGTGCCCCGACGCAGGCCAGGGTCGCGGCGGTCGCGGTCACGACCGGGTCGCGGCGCAGCACGTACAGCTGGACGGTCCCGACGACGCCGGTCGCGGCGGCGCCGACGGCGACGTGGTCCCCCGTCGCGCTGGCCCCGCGGAGGATCGTGACGCTCGGCGTCAGCGCCGGGTCGACGCCGAACTCGCCGCCGAGCAGGTACCCGCCGGCCGGCCAGACGCTGTCCCCCAGCGTCGTCGCGGACGTCGCCGTCCAGTTCGCGCTGCCCCGCTCGGCCATGAGGGCGTCGGACATCCCGGCGGTCGTCACGTCGTGGGTCGCGGAGAGGCCGGTGCGGACCGCCGCGTAGTCGTCCGCGTCGACGACGAACAGGTCGCCGGCGCCGACCGCGTCGTGCGCCGCCCGGCCCGCCTCGGAGAGGTACGTCCGGACGTCGAGCGCGCCGCCGGCCGGCGCGATCCCGTCGTCCGACGCGGCCGCGGCCGCCGTCGGCAGCACCAGGGTCGTGATGCCGAGCCCGGCGGCAGCGGTCGGTAGCGCCACCGCGCCGGCGAGCACCGAACGGCGCGACGGCACGTCCTCCGACGCGTGCCGCGGCCCCCGGTCCACCGGATCCCCCCGGACCCCCGGCCGCGACCCCCGCGGCCCGGCGCCACCCCCGGCGCCGGTGGCGATCCTAGGCGCGGGGCACCGGCGGGCCGAGACGATCCTGAAGCGGACCCGGTAGCCGCGCGCGTCGAGTTCGGTCCGGGCGGGAGTCCGGCTGGTCCGGTTCGTGCTGCTCGCCGCGGCGCTCGTCGCCGGCTGCGCCGCGACGGACGGCGGGTCGGAGGCCGCGCGGCGCGACGCCGCTCGAGGTCGGCGAGCCGCTGCTCGCGATCGGGCACGCCA
>JAFMLG010000025.1 GCA_017852335.1 Actinomycetota bacterium
GTAGGGGGAGGTCGAGGCGGCGAGACGGTTGGGCATCAGGGCTCCGGGGTGGCGGTCAGCGCGGCCCCGAGGATGCCAGCGATCCCGTCGACGTCGAGGCGCCCCTCGGCGACGTCCATCACTAGCGTGAACGCCGCCTCATCGTCGAGCGTCACCGACCGGCCGTTCAGGTCGAGGAACACGATGGTCGCGAGCCATCCGAGCCGCTTGTTCCCGTCGACGAGCGCGTGGTTCGCGACGATGGAGTGCAGCAGCGCCGCCGCCTTGCCGGCGAGCGTCGGGTACGCGTCCGCGCCGAGCACGCTCGCCCGCGGCCGCGCGCACGCCGCCTCGAGGAGCCCGACGTCACGCACGGGGCCCGCGCCGAGGCGGCGGACCAGCACGACCAGGTCCTCGAGCTCGAGGAACTCGACGTCCCCGTCGCCCGCATCCCCCGGGTCGCGGCGAGCGGTCACACCGTGCCGAGACGGTCGAGCACCTCGCCCCAGCGGGCGACCGCACTCTCGGCCGCCGCATCGACCCGCTCGCGGTGGCCGGCCCGCTCAGCACGCTCCAGGACCGCCCGCCGGATCAGCTCCTGGCGCGACAGCCCCTCCTGCGCGCACAGCAGGTCCAGGGCCCGTTCGAGTTCGTCATCCGTCCGCAGGGTCAGCGCCATGCTCGCATGATACCGCAGCGATACCGAACGGGGTCGGGCGTCGCGGACAGGGTCGAGCGACCCGGCGTCAAGATGGGCGACAGCGGCACGCTCGAACTGGTCGTCGCGGACGACGGGACGGTCTGGTCGGACACCACCCGGACCGGCCTCGGGACACGCGTCCTCGCGGACCTCTGCACCGCCTGGGACCTGGCCCACCGGCCCGACGGCACGACCCTGCGGGCGACGCTGCCCGTCGGATGAACCCGTGGGGCACCACCACCCGGACGCCCTCGGTCGGGGGCAGGCCGCGCCGGGAGCAGGCGATCCGCGGACCCTCTGCGATACTCCTCAGAGGCCTGTCGTTCGAGGACCCCCATGCTCCGCACCGTCCTGCTCACCGCCCACATCGCCGGCGGCTCGGTCGCGCTGCTCGCGCTCGCGCCGGTGCTGGTCGCGGCGAAGGGGAAGGGCCTGCACGTCCGCGCCGGCCGTGCGTACGTGTACGGCATGGCGGTCGCCCTGGCCTCGGCGTACCCGCTGGCGGTGCTGCTCCCGAGCCCGTTCCTCGGCGGCGTCGCGCTGTTCTCGACCTACCTCGTCGGGTCCGGCTGGCGCTGGATGCGCCGCGACGCCGACGCGACCGCGGCGTGGGGGGTGCGCGGCGCGATCGCGATGCTCGTCGCCGCGGCCGGGATGGTCGCCGTCGGGTCCTGGCAGCTCGCCGGCGGGGACGGGCTCGGCGTGGCGCTGCTGGTCTTCGCCGGCATCGGCGGGACGCTGGCGCTCGAGGACCTGCGGGTGCTGCGCGGCGCGCGGCCCGAGCGGCGGCGGCGCGTCGCGCTGCACCTCGGCCGGATGCTCGGCGGCGCGATCGCGACGGTCACCGCCGTGCTGGTCGTGAACGTCACGACCGACCCGGTCTGGCTCGCCTGGATCGCGCCGACGGCGGTCGGCTCGCCGATGATCGCGTGGTGGACGACGAAGGTGCTGCGGCCGTTAACGAGAGACGACGCGTGAGTTCCGTCGCGCGTCGCACCGCAGCGGCCACCGCCGCGCTCGTCGCCGCGGACCCGGCGTTCGCGCGGCTCGTCGCTCGGCGCGACCCCTGCCCGCTCGGCGTGCCGCGTACCGACCGGACGCCGCTCGCGGCGCTCGTCCACGCCGTGGTGGCCCAGCAGGTCTCGAACGCCGCGGCGACGACGATCGACGCCCGGCTGACCGCGGCCTGCGGCGGTGAGGTGACCGCCGAGCGGCTCGCGGGGCTGGCGGTCGAAGACCTGCGCGGTGCGGGGCTCTCGGCCGCGAAGGCCCGAACCGTGGCGGGGATCGCCGTCGCGGTCCTCGACGATGCGTTGGACCTCGACGCCGTCGGTCCCGGACCCGACGGCGACCCCGAGGCCGACGCCGCGCTCGTCGCGTCGCTGCTCGCGCTGTGGGGCGTCGGACGCTGGACCGTCGAGATGCTGCTGCTGTTCCAGTACGGGCGGCTCGACGTCTGGCCGACGGGCGACCTCGCCGTGCGGGCCGGGTGGGACCTCCTGCACCCCGACGCGGAACCGGTCACCGTCGCGACGCTGGACGTCCTCGGCGAGCCGCTGCGGCCGCACCGCAGCGTCGCCGCCTGGTACTGCTACGAGGCGGTGCGCGAGGGACGCGAGCGGGGCGAGGATTAGCGTCGGGGCCCCAGCGAGGAGCCCCCCATGCAGCTGCGCACCCTCGGCCGCTCCGGCCTGCTCGTCAGCGAGCACTGCCTCGGCACGATGACCTTCGGCGCCGAGACGCTCGAGACCGACGCCCACGCCATCCTCGACGCCTTCGTGGCCGCCGGTGGGACGTTCATCGACACCGCCGACGTGTACGCCGCCGGCGAGAGCGAGCGCATCGTCGGCCGCTGGCTCGCGGCGCGCGGCGGCGCGGACGACCTCGTCATCGCGACGAAGGGCCGGTTCCCCGTCGGCCCCGACGCGCGTCCGAACGATCAGGGGCTCTCCCGGGCCCACCTGACGCGAGCGCTGGACGCGAGCCTCACCCGCCTGGGCGTCGACCACGTCGACCTCTACCAGGTCCACGCCTGGGACCCGCTGACGCCGGCCGAGGAATGGATGGTCACGCTGGACGGGTTCGTCCGGGCCGGGAAGGTCCGCCACGTCGGGGTCTCGAACCTGACCGGCTGGCAGCTGCAGCGCGCCGCGATGATCGCGCGGAGCGAGGGCCTCGCCCCCGTCGTCACGCTGCAGCCGCAGTACAACCTGCTGGCCCGGGACATCGAGCTCGAGCTGACCGACCTCTGCGCGCTGGAGGGCATCGGGCTGCTGCCGTGGTCGCCGCTCGGCGGCGGCTGGCTGACGGGCAAGTACCGGGCCGACGCCGCACCCACCGGAGCGACGCGGCTGGGCGAGGACCCCGAGCGCGGCGTCGAGGCGTACGCGAAGCGCAACGTCCCGCGGACCTACGCGATCCTCGCCGAGGTGGAGCGCATCGCCGCGGACCACGGCGCGACGATGGCCCAGGTCGCCCTGGCCTGGGTCGGGGCGCAGCCGAACGTCGACAGCACCATCCTCGGCGTCCGCACCCTCGCGCAGCTCGAGGACGACGTGGGGGCGCTCGAAGTCGATCTGTCCGTCGAGGAGCTGGCCGCGCTCGACGGGGTCAGCGCACCCGAGATCCCCGACTACCCCTACGGGATGATCCGACGGGTCGGCGACCCGCGGCTCGCGGCACTGGACGGCTGAGACGAGACGACGGGGGTCCGTACCCTCGACGCGTCCCGACCGGAGACCGCCGCCCGATGTCCCTGCGGTTCCACCGCGCCCTGGCCGCGGCGCTGCTCGTCGCCGGCCTCGCCGCCTGCGGCGGCGGAGGTGACGAGTCGGCCGGCGCGGCCGTGTTCGACAACAACTGCGTGCAGTGCCACGGCGCCGGCGGCCGGGCCTCGCTCGGACCCGAGCTGATGACCGTCCTCGCCCGGTACGGCTGGACGGGGGCCGACGACGGCACCCTCGAGGTCGCGCTGGCCGAGGTCCGGACCGTCGTGCTGGAGGGGCTGCGCGCATCGGGCCGCGCCCCGATGCCGGCGTTCGAGGGCCGGCTCTCCGAGGCCGAGCTCGACGCGCTCATGGACCACCTCGTCGCGATCCAGACCACGGCCGGCTGAGCCCCGACGGCCGTAGGCTGTGCTTCCGCTCCCGGAGACTCCCCCCATGCGCGTCCGCACCGCCCTGCTCGTCCTGCCGCTGCTGCTGACCGCCTGCGGCGGCACCGGCGAGCTGACCGTCACCGACCCCTGGGTCCGGAGCAGTCCGAACGGCATGGGTGCCGCGTACATGACGATCACGTCCCCCGAGGCCGACGAGCTCGTCGCCGCGGCCGTCGATCCGTCCGTCGCCGCCACCGTCGAGGTCCACGAGGTCACGATGGTCGACGGCGCGATGCGGATGCAGGAGGTCGCAGGGATCACGCTGCCGGCCGGCGAGACGGTCGCGCTGGCACCCGGCGGCTACCACGTGATGCTGATGGGCATGCCGGCCGTGCTCGCACCCGGGACCGAGGTCGACGTGACGCTGACGTTCGCCTCCGGTGCCGAGGTCACCGTCATCGCCGTCGTCCGCGAGGACACGCCGGAGGACGGCATGGAGATGGACATGGACGACGACATGGGCGGGGGGATGGAGGGCTGACCTCCCGCCTCAGGTGGCGGCCGGCTCCCCCGTGGGGCCGGCCGTCGTCGTGGATGGCGTCGTGACCGGGCTCGGCGGCGGCCCGTCCTCGGCGTCCGCCGACGTCGTGGCCGGAGCGGCCGGTGCCGTCCCGGCGGCGGCCCCGGTCCCGCCCGGCCCGCGCGGGGTCCGGGCCGGATGCGCCGGCCCACCGCGGGTCGCCCCGCCCCGCGCCGCCGCCCCGCGCGGCGCGAGGGTCCGGACCGGGGTCAGCGCCGCGATCAGGACCATCGAGCCGACGACTGCCGCCGTGCCCGGGACGCCCTCGACGTCGGTCCCGGCGGTGACGAAGTGCAGCGTCGCGGTCAGGTGCAGCCCGAAGCTGGTCAGATGGATGCGCCGCCAGGACGGCGGTGAACGCCGCCCGGTGACGGGTCCGCGCGTCGAAGCGCCGCGTGGCCGCGAGGAAGATCGGGACGTTGCCGACGGGGTCCATGATCACGGCCATGGTGACCACGACCTCGGCGAGCAGCAGGACGTCGATGGCGGCGGAGGCTAGGGGTGGCGCCCCGACGGGCCGCGCCGGCCCGCCCGACGGGACGTCACGATCCCCGAGACACGACGGAGGGGCCCCGAAGGGCCCCTCCGCGCGACGTTCCGGACCGTCTCAGGCCGGCGGGATGAGCGTGTTCGCGAAGACCAGCCATGCGAGCAGCGACTTCGCGACCAGCGAGAGGACGACGTAGGTCGTCTCGCCGCGGAAGTAGTTCACCCACTTCCCGATGCGCTTGTACTGCAGCCACTGGTTCAGGCCGAACGAGAAGAAGAACGCGAACAGCGCGAACACGATGACCCAGACGAAGCCGGGGACCTGCGACAGGTCGCGGTCGGCGTTCCCGACGCCGAGCACGTAGAACACGATCGCGAGCCACGGCGCCAGGCCGACCCACGTGCCCAGCCAGAACGGCAGCAGCGAGCCGCCCGGTCGGACGTACCGCTCCTGGAGGTCACCGAACGCGATCATGGCGGCGTTCGCGCCGGCGATCGCGATGAAGGCGGCGACGTCGACGACGCCGGTGACGGCCGCGATCAGCACCACCATGATCGTCGACGAGATCGAGTACTCGACCCACCGGGCGGTGTTCTTCCCGCGGCGGATGTCGGCCGAGTACTTCGGGAAGTACCACGGCGACGCGATGGTGAAGTGGGCGATGGCGCTGATCGCGAGGAACGCGAACACCCAGAAGCCGACGTCGAGCGAGAACAGCTCGATCAGGACCGGCGGGGTCCCCGGGGGGCCCTGCGGGTAGGTGCCGGCGATCGGCAGCGCGAACCCGGTCTCGTTCAGGGTGTAGACGGCGACGGCCTGCAGCAGGTGCAGGACGCCCATGATGACGTTCTGGGTCCGGAGGCGCTTCAGACGGGCGTCGATCGCCTCGGCGGTCATGCCCGGGAACAGCAGGTCGTCGGTGCTGGACACGCGGTCGCTCCTGGTGGGGGATGCGCGAGGAGGACGGGAGCGTCCCCCCGACGCACCGCGCAGGCTACGCCGAGGCGTCGCCCGTGTCACCGACCGGTCCCGGGACCGCGCGGATGGTCACCCGTGCCGTCGTGCGCCCGTCCACGGCGTCCACGCGGAACTCCCACGCCCCCAGCGCGAACGTCTCCCCGCCGTCGGGGAGACGTCCGAGGTGCTCGTTCACGAGCCCGGCGACCGTGACGAAGTCGCCCTCGGGGAGCACGTCCTCCTCGAGCTCGACACCGACGTCGACGAGGTCGTGCACCGGGAAGTGCCCGACGAGCGTCACCGACCCGTCGGCGTTGCGGACCGCCTCGCGGACGTCGCGGTCGGCCTCGTCGTGGATCTCGCCGACGAGCTCCTCGACCAGGTCCTCGACCGTGATGATGCCGACGACGCCGCCGTACTCGTCGACGACGATGGCCAGCGACTGCCGCGCCTGCTGGAGCTCGCGGAGCGCGTCGAACACGGCCATCGAGTCGGGCAGCACCCGGGCGGCCCGCGCGCGACCGGCCACCGTCCCGGTGGCCGTGACCAGGTCGATGAGGGTCACGACGCGGTCGGCGTCGTCGAGACGGTCGCGGTAGACCGGCGCGCGGCTGTGTCCGGACGCGACCAGCTCGCGCACGCCCTCCTCGACGGGGAGGTCCCCACGGAGGGCGACGACGAGGTGCCGCGGACGCAGGACCTCACGCACGACGCGGTCCGTGGCCTCGAGCGTCCCGGCGATGATCCGGCGCTCGTCGCGGTCGTAGAGCCCGCCCGTCGCGATCAGGTCGCGGATCTCCTCGTGGGTCAGGGCCGTCCGACCCAGCGACGGATCGGCGCCGGCGACCCGGACGACGAGGTCGGTCGCATGCCCGAGCAGCCAGACGAACGGTGAGGTCGCACGAGCGAGGGTCGCCAGCGGACCACCGAGCATCAGCGCCCAGCCCTCGGCCCGCTGCATCGCGATGCGCTTCGGCGCCAGCTCGCCGAGGACGAGCGTCAGCAGCGTCAGCACCGCGGTGACGATCAGGACCGAGACCGGACCGGCCGCGCCGCCGAGCGGCGAGAGCAGCGGCACCAGCGGTTCAGCGAGGGCGACGGCGGCGGTCGCGCTCGCGAGGAAGCCCGAGAGGGTGATGCCGATCTGGACGGTCGCGAGGAAGCGGTTCGGGTCGCGGGCCAGCGCCGCGGCGGCGCGGCCTCGCCCGCCCCGCTCCTCGAGGGCGCGGAGCTGCGCGTCACGCAGCGAGATGAGCGCCACCTCGCTGCCCGCCAGCATCGCGTTGATCAGCAGGAGGACCGCGACGAGGGCGATCTGGCCGCCGATGCCCACGGGGACCTCCGTCGTGCGGGGTCGTCCCGCGGACCGCGAGGCTAGGCGACCCGCTCGGCGACGGTCAGCAGCAGCGGGATGCCGATGACGAGGTTGAACGGGAACGTCACCCCGAGACTGGCGGTCAGCGCCAGCGCGGGGCTGGCCTGCGGCAGCGCGAGCCGGACCGCGGCCGGCGCCGCGATGTACGAGGCGCTGCCCGTCAGCACCCCGAGCAGGGTCGCCCCGCCCGGCGGGAGCCCCGCGACCGTCCCGCCGAGCACGCCGAGCACACCGTTCACGACCGGCAGCACGACCGCGACCGCGATCAGCCCGGGGCCGGCGCGGCGGACCTCCCGCAGCCGCTCCCCCGCCATCACCCCCAGGTCCAGCAGGAACAGCACGAGCAGCCCCTGGAACAGGCCGCCGAAGACCGGTTCGACGCTGGCGTACCCCTCGGGTCCGGCCAGCGCGCCGACGGCGAGCCCACCGAGCAGCAGCACGATGCTGCGCGAGCGCCCGACCTCCCCGAGCGCCGCCCCCAGTGCCCGCCGGCCACCGGTGCCGAGCCCGAGCGCCAGCCCCAGTCCGACGAGGATCCCCGGGACCTCGAGCACCGCCAGCAGCGTCGGCAGGAACCCGGGGACGTCGAGGCCGCGCGTCTCGACGACGGTGATCGCCGCGGTGAACGTCACCAGCGACGTCGAGCCGTAATGGGCCGCCAGCGACCCGCGGTCGACCCGCGGCAGCCGCGGCAGCGCCCGGCCCGTCACGACCCAGGCGACGAGCGGCGTCACGACCCCGAGCAGGACCGTGACCACGAGCGGCAGCGCGACCTCACCGGGGCCGGCGCCGCGGAGCCCGACGCCGCCCTTCAGGCCGATGGCGAGGAGCAGGTAGGTCGCGAGCGCGGTGTGGACCGGTTCGGGCAGCCGGACCTCGCTGCCGAGCAGCGCCGCGACGACCCCCAGCGCGAACGCCAGGACGACCGGACTGAGGATGACTGCGACGAGTTCGGCGCCCACCGCGACCTCCCACCCGTCCGCGGGGAGCCGGCGGGCGGCGGGATGCTAGGCGGCGGGCTCGGCGATCACGACCATTCGGTTCAGGCAAGCAGCACCGTCGCCACCGGCGCGAGCAGCAGCGCCGGCATCAGGTCGGCGACCGGGACGGCGCGGACCTCGAGGATCCGCAGGCCGATCCCGGCGACGAGCACGCCGCCGACGGCGGTCAGCGCCGTGACGGCCAGGTCGGGCACGACGGTCCCGAGGCCGACCGCGAGCAGCCAGAACAGCCCCTGCCAGACCAGCAGCGGGACGGCCGCGAACGCGACGCCGACGCCGTACACCCCGCCGAACGCGACGGCGACCGTCGCGTCGAGCAGGGACTTGACCGCCAGGAGCTGCCAGTCACCGAGGAGTCCCTCGCGCAGCGGGCCGAGGATCGCGAGCGGCCCGACCAGCACGATCAGCGACGTCAGCACGAACCCCTCGATGAACCGGGCCCGGCCGGCGTCGTCGGTGGCCGCACCCCGCTGCGCCAGCCGGCGCAGCCGCTCCCCCAGTCGGGCCAGGCGCCCCTCGACGTCCAGCGCCCCGCCGAGCGCCCCGCCGACGACGAGCGACCCGAGGACGACGAGGACCGCCCCGCGCCCGAGGGCGTCGCCGAGCTCGTCCCCGAAGGTCACGAGCGCGTCGCCGACCCCGAGGACGACGACGAACAGGCCGACGGCGTCGGTCATCGCCCGCCGGACCCGGGCGGGCATGCGGTCGCCGAACAGCGTGCCGACCCCGGCGGCGCCGACGAGCGCGCCGGCGTTGACCAGCGTCCCGATCACGCGCGGGTCGCCGCGGCGAGGGCGCGCGCGAGGTCCTCGCGCAGGTCCTCGACGTCCTCGAGACCGACGGAGAGACGCACGACGTCGTCGCCGACGCCGGTCGCGGCCCGGACCTCGGGGCCGATCGCGTGATGGGTGGTGGAGGCGGGATGGACGGCCAGGGACTTCGCGTCCCCCAGGTTGTTCGAGATGTCGACGACCTCGAGCGCGTCGAGGAACGCGAACGCCGCCGCCCTCCCCCCGGCCAGGCGGAGGACCAGCGTGGTGCCGCCGCCGGTCATCTGGGACCGGGCGAGGTCGTGCTGCGGGTGCGACGGCAGCCACGGGTGACGCACCTCGGCGACCCCGTCCCGCCCCTCGAGCCAGCCCGCGAGCTCCAGCGCCGTCGTCGACGCGTGCGCGACCCGGAGCCGCAGCGTCTCCAGCCCCTTCAGCACCACCCAGGCGTTGAACGGGCTCAGCGTCGGACCGGTGTGCCGCAGCAGCGGTCCGAGCTCGTCGGCGACGTACGCCTCGGCGCCGAGGATCGCGCCGGCGAGGACCCGGCCCTGGCCGTCCGCGTGCTTCGTCAGCGAGTAGGTGACGACGTCCGCGCCCAGCTCGAGCGGCTGCTGCAGCACCGGCGTCGCCATCACGTTGTCGACGACGACGCGGGCCCCGGCGGCGTGCGCGAGGTCGGCGACCGCCCGCAGGTCCACCAGCTCGAGCATCGGGTTCGACGGCGTCTCGAGGAACACGGCCCGGGCCGGCGTCGCGAGCGCCCGCTCCCACTGCGCGAGGTCCGGACCGTCCACGAACTCGGTCGTGACGCCGAGACGGGGCAGCACCGCGTCGAGGATCTGGAAGCACGAGCCGAACAGCGCCCGGGGCGCGACCATCCGGTCACCCGCCCGGACCAGCGCGAGCAGGGCGTAGAACACCGCGGACATGCCGGACGCCAGCGCGCGACAGGCCTCGGCGCCCTCGAGCAGCCGCAGCCGCTCCTCGAGCATCGCGGTCGTCGGGTTCGCGAGCCGCGTGTAGCGGTAGTGGTCGGACGTGCCGTCGAACGCGGCGGCGGCCTCGGCCGCCGAGCCGTACACGAACCCCGAGGTCAGGAACAGGGCCTCGGAGGTCTCGTCGTGCCCGCTGCGCTCGGTGCCGCCACGGACGGCCCGCGTGTCGGGGCGCCGGCCGGTCGGGTCCCCCACCGGCTCAGGCCCCGCGCAGCACGACGGCCTGCGCGACGGTGACGCCGTCCGGACCGCTCGCGATCACGGGCTCGCCGTACAGGACGTACCCGCCCTCGAGATGGCGGCTGACCTTCTCGCAGAACTCGCGGTCACCCGTCCCCGTCAGCAGCTTGTAGCGGAACGGCTCGCTGGCCGTCTCCGGGACCGTGTCGGCCACGCGCACCCTCCCCGTCGGACGCGGCAGCCTACGACCGGGTCGGGTCCTCGGGCGCGTCGGGCGTCGGATCCCGTGGTGCGTCGGCCGGCACGGCCCAGACGATGACGTTCTCCGCGTACCGGCGCGCCTCGGGGTCGAACGCCCCCCCGCAGGTCACGAGCGCGAGGACCGCCGGACCGCGCAGGGCCGCGAGCCGTTCGGTCGGCAGCCCCTCCTTCGGGACGGACTCGCGGGCGACGACCGCCCACGTCGTCGCCCGGCCGGCGCGGTCGGTGAGGACGACGCGGTCCCCGACCGACAGCGCGACCAGACCGGCGAAGGGTCCCAGCCCCTCGGTGCGGCTGTCGACGTGCGCGGCCAGCACCGCGGTCCCCGGTGATCCGGGCACGGCGGCACGGCGGTCCCACCCGACCCGGGCCGGCGAGGCGGGGACCGCGACGTCCCCCGCGTCGTCGAGGCCGATGGCCTCGACCGGCAGGACCACGCCGAGCGTCGGGATCGCGAGCGCGCTCGGCCAGCGGTCGGGCTCGACCCGGCCGGCGATCGCGGTCACCTTCGCCCCCGTCCCGCCGCGCGGTTCCCCGTCGGACCGCGCGGCGACGACCGCCGCCTCGGGGACACGGCCGATCGCGTCCGCGGGTCGTCCCGCCGCCCAGGCGAGCGGCGGGACGACCAGGAGCAGGACGCCGACGGCGGTCGTGCGCACGCTCAGCGGCGGCGGACCGCGGCGGGGGCCAGCACCAGCGCGAGGCCGAGGACCATCAGTCCGGCGACCCCGACGGGCAGCGCGCCCGACGCGACCAGGCCGGCCTCGCCGGCGCCGATGCCGCCGACGTCGACCGCGTCGACGGTCGTCGAGACGATCGTCGGCAGCGTCGCACCGGTGTCGGGACCGATGGCGTAGACGAGGAGCAGCTCGTCGGCCGCGACGGTCAGCGTCCCGAGGTCGATCGCGATCTCGTTCGTCCCGGTCGCCCGGATGCCCACGTCCGCGACCGTCGCACCGTCCGGCAGGTCGATGCGCGCGGTCTGCCCGTCGAGCACCCCGGCGAGCAGCACCTCGGTCCCGGCGAGGACGTCGACCGCGCCGAAGTCGGCGAGGTGGAACGGCTGGATGCCGGCCAGCGTGGTCCGGTTCTCGTACGCGGCCAGCTTCGGCGCACCGAGCGCGTCGAGGTGGGCGGCGACCGTGACGCTCGTGCCCGACGTCAGCATCGCGTCGAGGGAGAGGACCGGGTCGGTGGTGCCGGTCGCGGCGACGACGATCTCGACGTCACCCTCGGGCAGCGTGGTGACGATCGGCGCGTCGGCGAACTCCATCGCCTCGATGGCGACCTCGCCGTCGATCAGGATGTCGACGATCAGGTCCGGCACACCGTGGACGACGACGACCTCGGCCGTGCCGGCCTCGTCGGTGCCGGTCTGGGCGGCGGCGACGGCCGGGACGGCGAGCAGGGCGGCGGCGGCGAGGCCGGCGGCGAGCCGGGCCCGCGGGGCGCGCGGGCGGGTGGACGGGGTGGAGCGCATGGGGACCTCTCGGGAACGGGCGACCCGAACACGTGGTGGCGGGTCGCGGCGTGCGGCACGGGGACCCGCACCGGCGGCGAGGGTGCGGTCCGCGGCGGCGCCGCGGCGCCGCCGACGCGTCCGTCCGGGGTGTCGGCAGGCGACCGTGACCGGCGCGCCGCCGCGCCGCGAGCGGCGCGCGAGACGACCGAGAGGAGCGCCGACGCTCAGGCCGGGGCGGCGCCGCCCTTCGCGCGCTTCGCCGTCCGGCCGCGGACCGTCGCGGCCAGCTCGGTCTTGCGGAGCCGCACGGCCGACGGGGTGACCTCGACCGCCTCGTCCTCGCGGATGAACTCGAGGGCCTGGTCCAGCGAGAGCAGGCGCGGCGGGGCGAGGCGGACCAGCTCGTCGCCGGTGGCCGAGCGCACGTTGGAGAGCTTCTTCTCCTTCGCGGGGTTCACGTCCATGTCCTCGGCGCGGGCGTTCTCGCCGACGATCATCCCCTCGTACACGTCCGCCCCGGGGGCGACGAACAGCTGCCCGCGGTCCTGCAGGTTCAGCAGGGCGAACTGGGTCGCGGCGCCGGTGCGGTCCGCGACGAGCGAGCCGTTCGGGCGGGTCCGGATCTCGCCCTGCCACGGCTCGTACCCGTCGAAGGCGCCGTGGAGGATCCCGGTGCCGCGGGTCTCGGTCAGGAACTCGGTCCGGAACCCGATCAGCCCGCGCGCCGGCACGCGGTACTCGAGCCGCGTCCAGCCGGACCCGTGGGCGATCATCTGCTGCATCCGGCCCTTCCGCAGCCCGAGCAGCTGGGTCACGACCCCGACGTAGTCGTCCGGCACGTCGATGGAGAGCGCCTCGAACGGCTCGTGGACGACGCCGTCGATCTCCCGGGTCACGACCCGCGGCTTCCCGACGGTCAGCTCGAACCCCTCGCGGCGCATCGTCTCGACCAGGACCGCGAGCTGCAGCTCGCCGCGGCCCTGGACCTCCCAGGTGTCGGGCCGCTCGGTCGGCAGGACGCGGATCGAGACGTTGCCGATCAGCTCGGCGTCCAACCGCTCCTCGATCTGGCGGGCGGTCAGGCGCGTGCCGTCGCGGCCGGCCAGGGGCGAGGTGTTGACGCCGAGGGTCATCCCGAGCGACGGCTCGTCGACCCGGAGCACCGGCAGCGGCCGGGGGTCCTCGGGGTCGGCCAGCGTCTCGCCGATGGTGACCTCGGGGATGCCCGCGACCGCGATGAGGTCGCCGGGGCCGGCCTCCTCGACCGGCACGCGCTCGAGGGCGCGGGTCAGCGACAGCTCGGCGAGCTTCACGCGCTGGACCGTGCCGTCGGTCCGGCACCACGCGACCTGCTGGCCGCGCCGGACGACGCCGTGGCGGACCCGGCAGACGGCGAGCCGCCCGAGGTACGGCGAGGCGTCGAGGTTGGTGACCAGGGCCTGGAACGGATGCGCCGGGTCGTGCACGGGGGCCGGGACGTGGTCGAGGATCGCGGTGAACAGCGGGCGCAGGTCCTCCCCGGGCACGTCAGGGTCCAGCGTCGCGGTGCCGTCGCGGGCGACCGTGTAGAGGACCGGCAGGTCGATCTGCGCGTCATCGGCGCCGAGCTCGATCAGCAGCGAGAGCGACTCGTCGACGACCTCGGCGACGCGGGCGTCGGGACGGTCGATCTTGTTCACGACGAGGAGGATCGGGAGCCCCGCCTCGAGCGCCTTTCGGACGACGAACCGGGTCTGCGGCAGCGGCCCCTCGGCGGCGTCGACCAGCAGCAGCGCACCGTCGACCATCGCGAGCGCCCGCTCGACCTCGCCGCCGAAGTCGGCGTGACCCGGCGTGTCGACGATGTTCAGCGTGACGCGGGCGTCGGCGGCCGCGCCCGGCCGCAGATCGGGGACCTCGACCGACGTGTTCTTCGCGAGGATGGTGATGCCGCGCTCGCGCTCGAGCGCGTTCGAGTCCATGACCCGCTCGGCGACCTCCTGGTTCGCCCGGAACACGCCGGACTGCCAGAGCATCGCGTCGACCAGCGTCGTCTTGCCGTGGTCGACGTGGGCGACGATCGCGAGGTCGCGGAGGTCCTCGCGCGGGACGAGGTTCGACGGGCTGGTCACGGCGTTCCGCTCGTGAGGGCGCGGGACGGGGCGGCCGGCGCGACGGGGAGCGGCGGGACGGTAGCGGGGACCGTCCGTGGACCTACGGCTGGAGCCGCTCCACCGCCCAGCCACCGGCGCCGTCGGGCCGCATGCGCAGCCGGTCGTGCCGCCGCGAGCGCCGGCCCTGCCAGAACTCGACCTCGACCGGCGTCAGCGCGTACCCGCCCCAGTCGGGAGGCCGCGGCACGTCCTCGACGCCGTCGAACCGCGCCTCGACCTCGGCGACGACCGCCTCGTACGCCGCACGGGACGCGACCGGCCGCGACTGCCGGCTGGCCCAGGCCGAGAGGCGGCTGCCGCGGGGACGCGACGCGAAGTACGCGTCGCTGGCCGCGTCGTCGAGCGCCACGACCGGCCCGCGCAGCCGGACCTGTCGCTCGAGCGGCTGCCAGTGCAGCACCAGCGCCGCGTGCGGCGCCGCGGCCAGCTGCGCGCCCTTCGTCGAGGAGCGGTCGGTGAACCAGACGACGTCCTCGGCCCGGATGCCGCGCAGCAGCACCACGCGGGCGTCGGGTCGGCCGTCGGCGTCGACGGTGGCCAGCGTCATCGCGTTCGGCTCGTCGATGTCGGCCGCGACCGCGTCCGCGACCCACCGCTCGAGCTGCCGCAGCGGATGCTCGGCCAGGTCGGCCCGCCCGAGGCTTCCGACCGCGTAGTCGCGCCGGGACCGCTCGACCGCGTCCACGTGCCCTCCCCCGGTCCGGACCCGCGTTCGCCGGCGGGCCGTCCGCGTGGCAGGCTACGGGCCGCCGCGGGAGGGGGACCCATGGCGACGTCCGAGCAGCTGGCCGGCGAGCTGGCGCGGCTCCGCGCGCTCGTCGACGCCGGCGCGCTGGTCGACGGCGCGGGGCTGCTCGGCGTCGAGATGGAGCTGCACCTCGTCGACCCCGACGGCCGACCGGCGCCGCGGAACGCCGAGGTGCTGGGGGGGCTGGCCGGCCGGGGCGTCGGGGCCGACGTCCAGCGCGAGCTCGCGCGGTTCAACGTCGAGGCGAACCTCCCGCCGGTCGCGCTCGACGCCGCCCCGCTGAGCGGCGTCCGACGCATGCTCGACGAGGTCCGGGCCGCGGTCGCGGCCGCCGACCCGCCGACGACGGCGGTGGCCGTCGGGATCCTGCCCACGCTCGAGGTCGGGCACCTCGCGGCCGCGAACATCTCGGACAGGCCGCGGTACCACGCGCTCGACGCGCGGATCATGGGGCTGCGCGGCGGCGCGATCCGCGTCGACATCGACGGGACCGACGCCGGCGGCGAGCACCTCGACGTGACGCTGGACACGATCCTGCTCGAGGCGGCGGCGACCAGCCTCCAGATCCACCTCGACCTGCCGGCCGACGGGTACGCGGCGACGTGGAACACCGCCCAGGCGGTCGCCGGGCTCCAGGTCGCCCTGGCGGCGAACTCCCCGCTGGTGCTCGGCCACCGGCTGTGGCACGAGTCGCGCATCCCCGTGTTCGAGCGGATCATCGACCTGCGCAGCGACGCCGACCGCGCCGCCGGCGTCCCGCCCCGCGTATGGTTCGGGTCGGACTGGATCGCCCACCCGGCCGACCCGTTCGCCGAGAACCTCGCACGGTTCCCGCCGCTGCTGGACGACGCGGACGCGGACCCCGACGCCGAGGACGCGCGGCCCGACGCGCTGACCGGCCTGCGGCTGCACAACGGCACCGTGTGGCGGTGGAACCGGCCCGTGTACGCCCTGCTGCCCGCCGGGCCGACGCTCAGGATCGAGAACCGCGTGCTCAGCGCCCCGCCGACCGCCGCCGACGCGGCCGCCGACGTCGCGCTGTTCCTCGGCCTCGTCGCGGGGCTGCGCGACCGGGTCGACGAGCTGACCTCGCGGCTGCCGTTCGCCGCCGCCGAGGCGGGGTTCCGGGCCGCGGCCCGGCACGGCCTCGGCGCCGCGCTGCCCTGGCCGGTCGGGCTGGGCGTCGACCGCGGTGCCGCCGGCGCCGCGCCGGACGCGGACGGCCTCGCGCCGCACGCACCCGCCGACCTGCTGCGCGGTGGGCTGCTCGACGTCGCGGCCGAGGGGCTGGCGTCGCTCGGCGTCGCGGACGCCGAGGCCGGCCCCGCCCTCGACACGATCGCGGCCCGGGCCGACGCGGGTCGCAACGGTGCGACGTGGCAGCTGGACGCCCTCGCGACCGAGGAGCGGACCCACGATCGGCCCGAGGCGCTGCGCCGGCTGGTCCGCCGGTACCGGGACCTCCAGGACGCCGGGGATCCGGTCCACGCCTGGCCGGTCCCGTGACCCTCCCGCCGCCCGCCGCCGCACCGGACGCGGCCATCGGCCTCCAGGTCCTCGACCCGGTCGACCCCGCGCTGCTGACCCTCGACGCCTGGACGCTGCTGGGGCGCCTCGGCCGCACGACGCTGCTGCGCGTCCCGGCCGTGGACCCCGACCCGGCCTGGCGGCCGCGCGCGGTCGTGGTGCTGCAGCACGGCGACGAGCACACGGGCCTCGACGCGCTGCTCCGGGTCCTGCGCGAGGACCCGCCGCGGCCCTACG
Source organism: Actinomycetota bacterium (assembly GCA_017852335.1). Classification (GTDB taxonomy): domain Bacteria; phylum Actinomycetota; class Nitriliruptoria; order Nitriliruptorales; family Nitriliruptoraceae; genus CSBr16-57R1. Next base: position 16,516 of record JAFMLG010000025.1, read on the forward strand.
ACCTGCACGTGCTGATCGGGAACGTCGCCGCCGCGCTGGCGCCGTCGGGGTTCGCGCACCGGATGCTCCCCGGCCAGCCCGACATGAACCGCGCCTGGCGGCCCGACGGGACGGTCGAGGTCCCCGACGACGCGCTCAGCGTCGCGACCCGCGAGGCGCTGCGCCGACTGCGGGCGCTGGACCTCGCGGCGCTCGTCGACCTCCACAACACGACCGGCGCGAACCCGTTCCACGCGCTGGTCGCCCGGACCGGCACGGCCGAGCTGGAGCTGGCCGCGCTGTTCACGACGACGGTCGTGGAGTGGGACCAGCGCCGCCACACGCTGATGGAGGCGCTGGCCGACCGCTGCCCCTGCGTCTCGGTCGAGTGCGGACTGGCCGGTCCGCCGGCGTCGCTGGCGTTCGCCGTCGACGGGCTGCGGCGGTACCTCGGCGTCCCCGACCCGGGCGCGCTCGCGACGCGGACGCGGGTCGACCTGCTCGGTCGGATGCGCCGCGTCGAGCTGGAGCCGGGCGTCCGGCTGCGGTTCGGCGGCGAGCTCGACGACGAGGTCGACCTGGTCGTCGTCGCCGACGCCGACCGGCGCAACGGCGTCCCCCAGGACCCGGGCTGGACGCTCGGCGCGTACCGGCCGGACGAGCCGCGGCCGCTCCGGGTCGTGGACACGGACGGGACGGACGTCACCGACGAGCTGCTCGCGTTCGAGGACGGGACCATCCGGGTGGTCGCGCCGGCCACCCCCCTGATGATGACGCGGACGGTCGCCGCGGCCCGCGCGGACTGCCTGACCTACCTGCTGGCCCGTGTGGGGTGAGCGCGACCGGCCCCGTCGCCGGACGCGGGAGCGCCGGACCGGCGCTCGGACCGGCCTAGCATCCGCTCGGTCGAGCCGCAGGGGACTCCCGTCGTGACACCGGATCCGGGGAGCCGTCGCACGCCGGATCGCCGCACCGTGCTCTCGGCCGGCGCGCTCGGCATCACCAGCCTCGGCCTCCCCAGCGCGAGCACCTCCGCATCGGTCCCGACCGTCGCGGTCGCGGACACCTTCACCGTCGCGGCCGTCGCCGACCGCACCGTCCGCGTCACCTGGTCGGACAGCGCCTACACCGACACGATCGAGTACCGACCGGCCGACGCCGACGCGGACGACCCGTGGACGACGACGGAGGCGGTGACCTCGCCCGCCGACGTGGTCACGACGGAGGGCTGGGCGACGACCGCGACGTCCCGCGCCTACGACGTGCGGATCCGGACGTCCTCGGGCGGCGTCAGCGTCGTGACCGACGCCAAGGAGGTGACGTCGGTCGCCGCCGCCACCGGCGGCGACGCGATCGACCTCATCAGCGTGGACGTCGAGGGCGAGTCCGTCCTGCACCGCGTCCACCGGTTCGACGCCGACGGCGACCTGACCCTCGCCTTCACGACGACGGTCCAGTACCTGATCGTCGGCGGGGGCGGCGGCGGAGGCGGGCACATCGCCGGCGGGGGCGGCGGCGGCGAGGTCGTGACCGGCAGCACCGAGGTCACGGTCGGCGCGAGTCCCGTCGTGCGCGGGATCGTCGTCGGCGCAGGTGGAGCCGGCGGTCTCCGCGTCGCGGGCGGCTCGCCGGACGGAGACGCCGACGGGGACGGTGGCGACGGCGGGGACTCGTCCGCGTTCGGGGTGACGGCCGCGGGCGGCGGGGGCGGCGGGAACGTCTACCGCGGCGGCCACGACGGCGGCTCCGGGGGCGGTGGCGGATCGGTCTCGGACTCCGGAGCGGGGGCGTCGGTCACGGCCGGCTCGGGTGCCGGGAGCGCCGGCGGCCCCGGGAGCACGAGCTCGCAGGGCGGCGCCCAGGCCGTCGCGGGCGGTGGCGGCGGCGCGGGTGGGACCGGTGGCGCGGCCGACGCGACGGCCGAACGCGGCGGCGACGGCGGCGTCGGTGCGCTCAGCGCGATCACCGGCACCGAGCTCCGGTACGGCGGGGGCGGCGGCGGGGGCGTGAACGCCGGCGACTCCGGGGGTGCGTCGCGCTCCGCCGGCGAGCCGGGGATCGGTGGCGACGGCGGGGGTGGCGACGGCGGACCCAAGCCCGACCCGTGGGACGGGACGAACGCCGCGACGGCCGGGCTGCCCGGGACCGACGGTCTCGGCGGCGGGGGCGGCGGCGCGACCGGTGACGGCGGCCTCGACGCGGCCGAGACCTCGGGCGGTGCGGGCGGCCGCGGCGTCGTGATCGTCCGCTACCCGGTCCCGGGCTGACCGACCGCCGCGTCCCACGCGTCCGGATCCAGCCCCGCGAGCAGGTCCTCCTCGGGCAGGCGCGTCACGACCTCGGACGCCAGCAGCTGGTACGGCTCCCACGGGTACGCCGCGATCTCGGCGGCGAGCGGCACGTCGAACCAGTCCCCCTCCGGGTCGACCTGGCTGACGTGCGCGCGGAGGGCCGCGTCGCGGCGGGCGAACCACGCGTCGCAGCGCACGCGGGCGTCCGGCGGCGGCTCGTCCTCGCGCCGGGTCGCGAGCCACTCGGCGTGCGTGCTCTCGATCCCGACGGCGAGCTGCGCCTCGTGCAGGGCGAGGATGCGCTCGCGCGGGAACGCGCTGCCGGCGTAGACCTTCGCGACCCGCCACGGCGCCGTCGGCGCGGCGGCATCCCCGGTGTGCGCCGGGTCGGCGGCCAGCGCCAGCCCGCGCATCGTGACCAGGTGCGTCATGATGTGGTCGGGGTGCGGGTACCCGCCGTCCTCGGGGTAGGTGACGACGACGTGCGGCCGCTCGGCCCGGACGACCGCGGCCAGCGCCGCACCGGCGACGTCGAGCGGCGTGCGGGCGAACGTCCCGTCCGGCACGTCCGCCGGGTCCTCGTGCCAGCCCGAGTCGGCGAAGCCCAGCCGATGCGTGGCGGTGAACCCGATCGCGCGGACCGACGCGGCCAGCTCGTCGGCCCGCACGCGCGCGAGCGGCACCGCGTCGAGCAGCCCCGTGTCGAAGCGCGGGTTGAGGACCTCGCCGGCGGCACCGTCGGTGCAGCTCACCAGCACGACGCGGTGCCCCTCGTCGACGTACCGGGCCGCGGTCGCCGCGCCCTTCGACGCCTCGTCGTCCGGGTGCGCGTGCACGAAGAGGATGCGGGCCGGCATCACGACCCCCGGCGGGCGCGGCGGAGCCGCTCGGCGGCCGGGTCTGCCTCGAGCCGGTCCAGCTCGCCCCGCACGAACGCGGCGGCGGCCTCGACGTCGGCCTCGGACCCGGTGAGCCGCACGATCATCGGCGACCCGGGGTAGGACCCGAGCCGCACCCCCGGGAACCGCTCCCCCAGCGCGACGAAGGTCGCGTTCAGCAGGCTCTCGGACAGCGCGTGGGTCAGCTCGCGCACGTGCCGGACCGGGTTCCGACCGGCCAGCAGGACCGGCTCGACGGCCTCGGAGAGCAGCGTCCGGAAGCCCCCGGGCACGCCCGGCAGGACGACGACGGTGGCGCCGCCCCCGTCCGGTGCGTCGACCCCGCCGTCGACGTCGACGGCGACCGCCGGGGTCCAGCCGCCCTCGTGACCGAGCAGCCGCGACCCGGCCGGCACGCGGGCCATGCGCAGCAGGTGGTCGACGAAGACCTCGTCGGTCGCGAACCCGGCCTCGGCGGTGCGGGCGCGGATGCGCTCCATCGTCGCGGCCAGCGTCGGGTCCTCGACGACGTCGCGGCCCAGCGCCGCCGCGACCGCCTCGTAGGTGATGTCGTCCGGCGTGGACCCGATGCCGCCGGAGGTGACGATCACCCGGGGCCGCGCACGTGCGAGCTCGGCGTGGAGCGCCTCGGCGATGGCGTCCCTGTCGTCGGGGACGACGACGACGCGGTCGAGGGGGACGCCGTTGGCGCGACAGCGGTCCGCGAACCACGGCGAGTTCAGGTCGGTGACGTACCCGGAGAGCAGCTCGTCGCCGATGACCAGCATCGAGGCGGAGAGCACCGCGTCGCCTCCCGTGCCGGAGGGAGGAGCGTAGCCCCGCGGGGGTAGCGTCCCCGCGGTCGCGCCGGCGCCGACGTGGCGCGACGGGGCGCCGGTGCGGTGCACGGTGGCGCGGATGCGGAGGTGCGCGTGGGCGACGAGGCGCGGAGCGACCTCGCGCTCGCGACCGCCGCGGCCGCGATCGGGCCGGCGCTGCTCGGCCCCGTCACGGGCGGCGGCGCACTGGGCGCGGTGCTCGGCGCGGCCTCGCTGCTGGCGGTGACCGCGCTCGTCCCGGTCCTGCTCGGGCGGGCCCGTGGGGACCTGCCCGCCGCGCTGGCGCTGCACCGGACCGGCGCGGCCGGGGCCGACGTCGCCGCGGGCCTCCCGCTGGCCGTCCCGGCCGCGGTGGCCGGTGCGGTCGCGATGCTCACGGCCGGTGCCGCACCGTCCGCCGCGGCCCTCGGTCGGCTGTCCGGCTCGCCGCTGCAGGCGCTGGTCGTCAGCGCGGCCGCCGTCGGCGCGGGGGTGCTCGTGACCTTCCTGGCCGTGCGGGCCCGGGCGGCGTCGGTCCGGTCCCCCGTCTGGCCGCTGCGGCGGCTGCTGCGGACCGTCGGGGCCGGAGCGGCCGCCGTCGCGCTGGTCACGGGCCTGCTGCGGGTGCCGCTCGGTGCGTCGGGGACCCGGGTCGTGGTGAACGCCGCAGCGCTGCTGGGGGTGGTGCTGCTCGCGGACCGACTGGTCGGCGACGGCGGGGCGCCCCGTCTGGCCGTGCTGCTGCCGACGGTCCTGGTGACGTGGCTGCACCTCTCGACCTACGGGTTCGTCGCCGGGCTGACCGCGGCGGCGCTGGCGGCCGGGACGACCGCCGTCATCGCGAGCGTCGCGCTGGGTCCCCGCGGCCTGCGGCCGCTCGCCCCGCTCGTCGTCGCGGTGCACCTCTGGCCGACCTGCCTCTCGCCGCTGGCGCAGGTCGGCGGCCTGTGCTGAGCGCCGAGGCCGCGGCGCTGCTGCGCCGGGCGCGGCGCGACCCGGGGCTGGTGCTGCTCGAGGGCCTGCACGCGCTGAAGCACGCCGTCCGGTTCGGCGCGAGGCCCCGGGCCGTGGTCAGCCCCGACCCGGCGGCGCTGCGGGCGCTCCTCGACCGGCTGGCGCCGGACGTCGCCGGGACGATCGGCGCCGTCGTCGTCGGCGTCGACGACGCGACGTGGCGGGGCCTGACCGACGGACGACCGCTCCCCTCCCCCTGCCTCGCGGTCGTCGACCGGCCGGCGGTGACCGGGGCGGACGTGCTCGCCCGGCCCGGCCGCGTGCTGCTGCTGGAGGCGCCGCGGCACCTGGGGAACCTCGGTGCGGTCGTGCGGGTCGCCGCGACGGCCGAGCTGGCCGGGGTGCTGGTCGCCGGCGGCGCGGACCCGTGGCACCCGACGGCCGTCCGGGCCGCGGCCGGCCTGCACCTCGCGACCGCGGTCGCGCGGACGACGACGACCGCGGAGGTCGTGGCGGCCGTCGCCGCCGCGGGACGCCCGCTCGTCGGCCTCGACCCGGACGGGGACCCGCTCGACGGGACGGAGCTCGGACCGGACGCCGTCGTGGCGCTCGGGACCGAGCGCGGCGGGCTCAGCCCGGGACTGCGAGCCGCGGCCGCGGCACTGGTCGCGATCCCGATGCGGGTCGGCGTGTCCAGCCTGAACCTCGCGACCGCTGCGGCCGTGGTGGCGTACCGGCCCTGAGCGCGACCGCCCCGAGCAGCACGGCCGCCGCACCGACGACCATCGCCGTCCCCGGACCGGACCGGTCGATGACCGCGCCGGCCAGCGCCCCGCCGCCGGCGCTGCCGAGGTAGATCGCGGCCTGGGTCCAGGTCTGGACCTCGGTCCGGGCGTGCGCCGGGGCGAGCTCGCCCGCCAGCTGGAACCCCGCGACGTTGAACGGGCCGACGGAGGCCCCCACCGCCACCAGGGCGAGGACGAGCAGGAGCACGCGGTCGCCGGCCAGCGGCATGAGCAGCAGCGCCGCGGCCAGGACCACGGTGATCCGGGCCTGCCGGGGCAGCGGCGGGCCCTCCCGGACGCGGGCCGCGAAGGCGAAGCCCGCGACGAGGCTGGAGGTCGCGGTCACGGCGATGAGCGGACCGGCCAGACCGGGCGTGCCGCGGGCCTCCCCGAACGCCGCGAGGTACAGGTCGAAGGCCCCGAACCCGACCGAGGCCAGCAGGAACGCCGCGGCGAGGGGCACCAGGCCCGGGGCGCGCAGCACCTCGAGGCGCCCGGTCGTGGCGCGGGCGTCCGTCGGGACGGGTGCGCGGCCCGCGTCCCCGCGGACCGCCGGCGCCGTGGCGTACACGACCGCGCCCGTCGCGGCGGCGGTGCCGGCCGCCACGAGGGCGGCGCGGGGACCGAGCTCCGCCGCCAGCGCGACGACCGCGAGCGGACCGCCGATGAAACCGACCTCGGCCGTCGCGGCCGAGGCGGCGAACGCCGCGGCCCGCGCGCGGCCCGGCAGGACCTGACGGACCAGCAGCGCCCGGGAGCAGGCGGTCGTCGGCGGGTTCGCGACACCGGTGCCCGCCGCGATCACGAGCAGCGCCGGCACGCCCCAGCCCCGGGCCAGCCCCGTCGCGAGCAGCAGCGTGCCGCCGAGGTACAGGGCCGCGTCGGGGAGGAGCACGCGGGCGTGGCCGTGCCGGTCGGCGAGGCGGCCCTGCAGCGGCGAACCGACGGCGACGCCGAGCTGGTGCGCGGCGACGAGCAGCCCGACCGCCGTGTACGCGAGCCCCGCGGCGCGGGCCGAGAGGATGACGGCGAGGAGCACCATCCCGGGCGTGAGCCGACCGATGGCGGCGCCGAGGAGGGGGCGGCGGACCTCGCGCAGCGCGAGGACCTCGAGGACCGGACGCACGGGCGGGACTCCGCCGGCCGCGACGGACGACGCGCCGTGCGCCGAGCGGGGTCCGGACGCGGCGACGCTACCGACGCCGGCGGCGACCGGACGGGGGTCGGACCGGCCGGCGGACACCGGCCGGCGGACACCGGCCGCCGGCCCGCGGGTCAGGCGACGCCGACGCACTCCATGAACGCGTCGATGACCGCCTGGACGTCGGCCTTCGTCGAGGGCCGCGCGTCGAGGTCGGCGACGACCATGCCGAGGGAGTACGCCTGGATGAACGTCGCGAGCGCCCGCGGGTCGAGGTCCGACCGGACCAGTCCGGCCTCCTGCGCGGCGCGGACGACGACGGCGAGCTCGTCGAGCAGGGCGGCCGTCTCCTCCCCGAGTCGCTCGGCGAGGTCCGGCCGGCCGTGACCGCCGCCGACCGCGGCGATGCGCGCCAGCCGCTGCTCGGCCCGGCGCCGGTCGAGGACGTCGGCGGTCACCTTCCGCAGCCCCGCGCGGAACTCCGCGCCGTCGCCCGCGCGGACCAGCCGACCGATGCGTCGGAGGTCGTCGCGGACCAGCCCCGCGAACCGCTCGGCGAGGGCCTCGGCGACCAGGTGGTCCCGCGTCCGGAAGTAATGGGTGGTGAGGCTGAGCGCGACCCCGGCGGCCGCGGCGACGTCGGCCAGCCGCAGGGCGGCCTCCCCGTCGCGCCCGATGATCTCGACGGCCGCGCGCAGGATGCGCTCGCGGGCCGGCAGCTCCTCGGTCATGTTGGCGCTCCGCATGGGGTCTCCGATCGGCGGCGGGTCCGTTCCCCTTCGGCGACCACCGCCGGGCCCCCTCGCGGCGATGATCGGCGGGACGAAACTATCGGCGACCGCGGAGCCGTGGGAAGCTGTTCCAGACACATGTTCGGCTGCTGCGGCCGCGCTCGCCTCAGCCCGCCGCGGCCTCCGGCCATCCTCCGACCGTCCGATCCCCGGCCGGGACCGCGTCCGCGAGCTCCGCCGCGAGCACCGGGACGGTCGGCGCCCCGTGCTCGAGGACGGCCCGCAGGTGCGCCTCCGGATCGAACGCCGCCCCGAGCCGCGCCCGCTCGCTCCGTCCGAGCGCGGCCAGCTCGTCGGCCCCCGCGAAGTAGCTGGACAGCTGACCCGAGGTGACCTTCGCCCGCAGCAGCTTGCCGCGGGCCTCGGCCCCCTCCTGGAGCGCCGCGCCGGTGAGCAGCGACAGCGCATCGGCGTCGGTCATGCTGGCCGCGTGCAGGCCGAGGTCCAGCAGCGCGTTCGCCGCGACCCGCAGCTGCATCCGCAGCTGGATCAGCTCGAGGTCCTCGCGCGGCACCGCCGACGTGCCGTCCCGGCCGAACCCGGCGTCGAGGACCTCGCGCTCCATGCGGACCGCCCACCCCTCGACGAACGCCGGCCGCCCCAGCAGCCGCCGGGCGAGGCGGGGGTGCGCCGCCTGCCGCATCAGCTGGAGGTGGTGCCCCGGGTACGCCTCGTGCACCGCGAGCGAGCGCAGCTGCGCCGGGTGGTACTCGCGGAGGAACGACCGCCGACGCGGCTCGTCCCAGTCGTCCGGCACGGGCGCGAGGTGGTAGGTCCCGCCGCTGCCCGCCCGGAACGGCTCGGGCCCGGTGAGGAACGCGACCGCGACGCCGCGCAGCTCGGCCGGCATCACCTCGACGCGGAGCGTGTCGGCCGCCGGGACCGGCAGGGCGCCCCACGCGGCGCAGAACGCACGGGCCTCGTCGACGGCGACGCGGGCCTCGCGGACGAGCCGGTGCGCCGGCACCGCCGCCGCGGCGACGCCGTCCAGCGCGGCGCGCAGCAGGGCGTCCTCGCCCTCGGGCCTCGGGACGCCGGGCCGCCGCCGCGTCCACGTCGCGGCCACGAGCTCGGCCATCTCGGCCCGCGTCTCGGCCAGCACCGTCCGGGCCCGGTCCTCGAGCTCGCCGGCCGGGGTCGCCGCGCCGACGGCGAGACGGAGCGCCCGACCGTGGTGGACGGGACCGACGCGCCAGTCGAGCCGGCGGTCGTCGACGAGCTCGTCGACGAGGGCGGCGAACGCCTCGAGCCCCTCCGCCGCGTACTCGCCGGCGTCACGGGCCCCGTCCACGTCCAGCCCGAGCGCGGCCGCGCGCCGCGGCAGCGCGTCGCGGACCAGGCCGACCAGGCCCGCGACGCGCCCGGCCGCGACCTCGTACGCCGGGGCCGAGACGCCGGTCAGCGCGGCACCGGCGCACTCGAGGAAGCGGGGGACGCGGCGGGCGCGGCGCACGGCCGCCCGGACGCGGCGACGCTGCTCGGCGGCGTCGACGCCGTCGGTCCGGAGCAGCGCGTGCACCCCCGCGGCGACGGTCTCGAGGGCCGGCAGCGGGTCGAGCGCGTGCCGCGGGCGGTCCTCGAGCTCGGCCCGGCGCCAGGCCAGCGTGTCGGCGAGGAGGCGCAGGTCGCCCGCCGCGGCCAGGGCGGGCCCGGTCGCCCCGACGGGGACGGCGGCCAGCGCGAGGTCGACCGCCGCGGCCAGCGCCGAGAGGGACCGGGCCCGGGCGTCGAGCCCGGCCGCGGAGAGGTCCGGCAGGTCCTCGTCGCGGTCCGGGAGCCCGAGGCGGGAGGCCTCGACCGGCTCGTGCTCGCGCAGGTGGTCCACCCACCGGGCGACGAGACGATCGGCCGCTCCGACCGCCCCCTGCCCCATCGCGCCTCCGGACGCCCCTCGGGGCCCGTCCGGACCCTACTGGGGGCCCCGCTGGTAGCCTCCGGGCGTCCCGCCCCGTCGGCGCTCCCGCCGGCCCCGTGCCGGCCCCGCCGCGGGAGGACCGCGCATCCCGCGGCTCCCGCCCCCGACGGCGGCTCCATCCGGCGGCCCGCCGGTGCCCCACCATCCCGGCGCCGGGCCGCCCCAGCCCAGGGTCCCCCACTTGACCACCACCTTCCGCGACCTCGGGGTCGACGGCGCGCTCTGCGACGCCCTCGAGGCCGAGGGGATCGTCCACCCCTTCCCCATCCAGGAGCTGACGCTCCCCACCGCCCTCGCCGGACACGACCTCATCGGTCAGGCCCGCACGGGGACCGGCAAGACGCTGGCCTTCGGGCTGCCACTGCTCCAGCGGCTCGACGCGTCGGTCGCCGAGACGCAGGCCCTCGTCGTCGTCCCGACGCGCGAGCTCTGCATCCAGGTCCACGACGACCTCTCGATCGGCGCCCGCCGCGGCCTGACGACGATCGCCGTCTACGGCGGCACCCCCTACGAGGAGCAGACCGCCGCCCTCGAGTCCGGCGTCCACGTCGTCGTCGGGACCCCGGGCCGGCTGCTCGACCACCTGAACCGACGCACGCTCGACCTCTCCCGCGTCCGCGTGCTCGTGCTCGACGAGGCCGACGAGATGCTCGACATGGGGTTCCTCCCCGACGTCGAGCGGCTGATCGAGGGCTGCCCCACCGATCGACACACGATGCTGTTCTCGGCGACGATGCCGACCGAGATCGTCCGGATGGGCCGCCGCTACATGGCCCAGCCGACGTTCATCCGCGCGGACACGACCGCCGGCGAGACGGCACCGACCGTCGACCAGCACTTCCTCCAGGTCCACCGGATGGACAAGCCGCGCCTGCTCGCCCGGATCCTCCAGACGCCGGACCGCGGGAACGTCTACGTCTTCGTCCGGACCAAGCACATGGCCGACCGCCTCGTCGAGGAGCTCGGCGACCTCGGGTCCGAGGCGATCGCGATCCACGGCGACCTCCGCCAGACGACCCGCGAGAAGAACCTCGAGCGGTTCCGGAGCGGCAGCGTCAGCGTCCTGGTCGCGACCGAGGTCGCGGCCCGCGGTCTCGACGTCGAGAACGTCACGCACGTCGTGAACTACGACTGCCCCGAGGACGAGAAGATGTACCTGCACCGCATCGGCCGCACCGCGCGCGCGGGGCGGGCCGGCGTGGCCGTCACCTTCGTCGAGCACTCGGAGGTCGAGCGGGCCAACCTGATCCGGCGCGCGATCGACCGCACCGACCTCGAGGTCCGCGAGACCTTCTCGACGTCACCGTGGCTGGCCGAGGCGTTCGGCCTGCCCGAGGACGTGCCGTGGGCGCGTGCGGTCGCCCGTCGGCGGGCGCCGTCGGAGGACGGCGGCGGTCGGGGCCGGGGCGGCGGTCGGGGCGAGGGCCGTGGCGGCCGGG
>JAFMLG010000068.1 GCA_017852335.1 Actinomycetota bacterium
GCAGCGGGTCGAACGCGGCCTCGGCCCGCTGCAGACGCTCCTGCCGTCGCGCCCGCTCGTCCGCATCCGACGCGGCGTGCGGCCCCGCGGCCAGCTCGGCGAGCGTCAGGGTCGAGATCGCGGTCTCGACCGGCAGCCGGTCGGGGTCGATCGTCCCGAGGTCGATGACGACGGAGGTGTCGAGCAGCCCGCGGGCGTGGGCGGTCTCAGCCACGCGGCGTCGGGTCCTGGTCGGCGACCGCGTCGAGGTCCGCGCGGAACCGATCGCGGTCGACCGGCGGTGCCCCGGCGAACGCGGCGACGACGGCGGCGCGGGGGACGAAGTGCCGGCGGCCCCGCGGAGCGAGCTCGCCGACGGGCACCCCGTTGCTGGTGATCAGGTACCGCTCGCCCCGCTCGAGCCCTCGCATGATCTCCCCGCTCCGGTTGCGCAGCTCGCGCTGCGTGACGGCGATCTCGGGGTCGCGGGGACCCGCGGTCCGGCCGTCGCCAGCAGGAGGATGCACCATGGGAGGACCGTAGCACACCGTGCGACACCGGGCCTGTGCACGATGGGGGACGCCGCTGTGGGGGCGGGACCGGGTCGGTCCCCGCACCGCACGGAGCCCGCCCCCTACGCCACCCCGCTCCGCGCCGCGGCCCCCCGCGCCACCACCTGCTGCACCGCCCCGATCCCCAGCAGGTAGACGCCGGTCACCGCCAGCGCCGTGACGACCCAGGCCGCCGGCGCCAGCTCGGCCAGGACGGCCAGTCCCGCGAGCACCGTCCATGCGACCGCCACCGGCAGCGACACGGCCCGCCACCGCGCGGTCCGGACCGGGTGCACGAACCACACCGGCACGAACATCAGCACCGCCAGCACACCCAGCAGCCAGGCCACCGTCGTCGGCCGGGGCGTGACGACGAACACGACCAGCGCGACCATGTTCCAGCAGGCGGGGAACCCCGAGAACGACCGGTCCGCGGTCTTCATCCGCGTGTCGGCGAAGTACAGGGCCGAGGCGAACGCGACGCCCAGCGCCACGGCCGACCCGAGCGCCCCCTCGAGGAACCCGGCCTCGATCAGCGCGAACAGCGGGACGAACACGTAGGTGAGGTAGTCGACGACGAGGTCGAGCAGCACCCCGTCGATGATCGGCGCCCGGGTCGGCGTGTCGTACCGGCGCGACAGCGGCCCGTCGATCCCGTCGACGACGAACGCGACGCCGAGCCAGGCGAACGTCGCCGTCCAGTCGGCCCGGGCCGCGGCCAGCAGCGCCAGCAGCCCTGCGACCGCGCCGGAGGCGGTCAGCAGGTGGGTGGCGTATGCACGGGCGGTGGCGAGCATCCGGGCGAGCCTAGGAGGGCGACACGGTCGGACCGCCGTCGGTCCCGCTCCCCCTTCACCGCCCTCGGTGCGGTCCCGGATGCCCGGCCCGTCGCACGCACCGGCGCTGTGCGCGCGGCATCACCGCGCCGCACCGCGGACCACCGCGCGAGGCGAGCACGGCGCGTGCCCCGTCGGCGTCGAGCGGCACCGCCCGGTCCCGCGCCCGCTCGAGCGCGGCGACGAGCGCCGCGACCGGATCCGGGCCGTCCGGCCCCCACCCGTCGCGCATCGCCGCCTCCACCTCGTCGCGTCCGAGCAGATCGGCGACCGCCGCGTCCAGCAGCCCCGAGGCGACCGCCGCGCGCCGCATCCCCTCGGGCGCCGGCTCGGGCCGGAAGTCCCAGCCGTCCAGCCCGACCCGCTCGGCGACGACGTCGAGGACGGCGAGCGCGTCCCACAGCGCGGTGATCTCGTCGTCGGTGAGCAGCCCCGACGCGACCAGCGCTCGCGCCACGTCGTACACCTCCGAGTCCGACCTCGGGCCGAGGCAGAGCACCTCGACCAGCCCGACGCCGTCGACGACGTCGGCGCGGTGCACGACCCGCGACCGACCGCGCAGCACCGACAGCGTGTTCCAGCCGGCGAGGACCCCGGAGAGCGGGTGGTCGCCGGCCGGCTCGGCGCAGAGCCGCACGACGGCGGCCAGCACCTCCTCGCGGAGGTCGGGCGTCAGTTCGGCGAGCTGCTCGACGAGCACGTCGCTGAGGACCAGCTCCGCCGCGTCACCGGGGAGCCGCGCGCCCCGGCGCACTCAGCCGGCCAGCTCGCGGGCCCGCACCCGCACCCGCGCTGGGTCGAGGTCGAGCCGCGCGCAGGCCTCCTCGAGCGTGGTCCGCCGCTCGACACCGAGCCGACCGGCGGCCAGGTCGGCCGCCAGCGCGACGACCTCGCGGCGGGCGGCGCGGACCTCGCGGGCGACCTCGTCGAGACGCTCGGCGCTGTCGACCACCGCGGTCGGCCGCCCGAACCGGGTCAGCACCAGCCGCCGGTCGGCGGCCACGGCGGCCAGCCAGGAGACGCCCCGCTCGGCGGCCGCGGCGATCGGGACGCGCAGGGGCGGCGGAGGCACCTCGCCGCCCGCGCCGTCGGCGGAGGGGGTCGGGACGTTCGTCTCGGTGCCCATGCCGACGACCCTACCTTGTCTGTGCAGACCTGCAACTCGGGCCCGATGCGCCATGGGCGTCCTCCGGACGTGAAGATCCGCCGGAGCAGCGGCGGGGCGGGGTCAGGATGGGGTCAGGACGTCGACGCGCGCAAGGCTCCGATCGGCGCCTGCGGACGACCGGAGCGCCCTCGGACCCGCGGGTCCGCACCACCTCAGACCCCGTAGCGGCTCCGCGTCGCGGTGAAGTTCCCGAGCACGTCGGCGTCGGTGAGCGCACTCGCGTAGACGCGGACCTGTGCGATGTCGCCCCGCCAGAAGCTGACGGGGTTGCCGCCGGACTCGTGGGCTCCGATCCGGAGCGTCCCACCCGTGAACGTGCGCGAGTTCGTGCCGGTCGACACCCTGGTCCCGTCGACGAACAGGCGGTGCAGGCTGGCCCCGTCGGACGCGAACGCGACGTGGTGCCAGGTGCTCGCGGTCAGCGCGCCGGTGCTGACGGTCGTCACGGAGTAGGGCGACCCGCCCGGCGAGCCGTACAGGGTGATGACGCCGTCGGAGAGGCCGAGGAAGAGGACGTCGTTCCGGGTGGAGAGGATGTTGTAGGCGCCGTTCGCACCGCCGGCGTCGAAGCGGACCCAGGCCTCCTTCGTGTACGCGCCGGCGGCGGCCGCGATCGCGGTGGGGACGGCGGACGGCACGTCGAGGCGCTGGGAGGACGCGGGATCGAAGGCGAACCAGCCCCCGGCGTCGAAGGTCGGCGAGGTCGTGGCCACCGGCAGCGTCACATGGTTCCCGTCGCCGGACAGGTCGGTCCATGTCCCGGACCCCGCCGCGTACGAGTCCGGATCGCCGGCGTCGAGCGCCAGCACCAGGGTGCTGGGTGAGGCGAGCGGCGTGACGCTCGAGGCGTGGGCGGCCGCCGCCGGCAGGACGAGCGACGCGATCCCCGTGGCGCTGCCGGCCAGGACGCGACGACGGCCCACGGCGGTCGGCGGGCCGCTCCCCCGGTCCATCACGCGCCTCCTGCGCTGTCGGCGCGAGGGACCGGAGGACCTCCGGACCGGCGCCGGTCGACCACCGGAGTCCTCATGCCGGGTGGAACCGGTCGACGGTGGCCGCGTAGTAGGCCCTGACCTCGGTGACCGAGAGCGCGCGCGAGTGCACGACGGCCGTCGCGACGTCGCCGACCAGTCGGGTGTTCGCGGCGCTGTCGTACCCCCCGACCTGGAACGACATGCCGTCCGTCGGGGCGGTGGTGTAGGCCGGGACCGCGCGGTCCTCGGACACGTCGCCGTCCGACCAGGTGCGGTCCGACGTGTTGGTGAGCAGCCGCAGGCCGTCGGTCGTCGAGAAGGTCACGGCGCCGAACGTCCAGACCCCCGCGGAGACCTCGAGGGTCCCCTGCGGCGCCGTCGCCGTGCTGTCGTGCCCCGCGGTCAGCAGCTGGTACGACGGCTCGCGGAACCAGAGGAAATGGGGTGCCCCGGTCGACGCCCTGCTGATGAGGTTGTCGCGGGCCGCGACCGAATCGCGCCGGAACCAGGCCATCTTCGTGTACCCGTCGGGCCGGACCTCGGCGGATCCGAACAGCGTCGCCCCGGCCGCCACCGGGATGACCGCCGACGCGCCCCCGTCGAGGCTGTAGTGGGCCGGGACCCCGCCGGTCGCCGTGACGTGGGTGACGCCGGAGCCGGTCGTCGACCCCGAGTTGTTGTTCCCGCTGCGGTCCGCCCAGATGCTGGCGGGCGACTCCCCCGGCAGCGACGCGTCGAGGTGGAACACCAGGGAGTCGGCCGGCACGCCCGAGGACTCGAGCACGCTGGCGGCGGCCGCCGCCGAGGGCAGCACGGTCGAGGTCACGCCGAGCAGCGCCGCCCCGGACGTCGTCGCGGCGCCGCCGAGGACCCGACGGCGCGCGAGGGGACGGTCGGACACGCCACACCCCTCCACGTCGTCGCCGTACGCCGTCCGACGATAGTTCCTATCGCAGCCACGGGCGGAGGCGGGCCGCTCCCACCGCACGACCGGATCGACCCGTACGTTCGAGACGCCGTCCGAAGGGAGCCCATCCTGGCCGCAGTCACCGCCGTCGGTATCGACGCCCGCCGGGGCGGCTGGTTCGCCGTCGTCCTCCGTGGCCGGGCCATCCAGGCGATGGGCCTGCCGGAGGAGCCGGAGCGGTTCCGCGGCACATATCTGCC
>JAFMLG010000026.1 GCA_017852335.1 Actinomycetota bacterium
GGGGTCGGCGGTCCGCGCGACCGCCGTGCCCTCCGCCTGGCCGTGGAGGAGGCCTGGGCCGGCCGGGCCACGGCCTGCGCCGGGGCCCGGGCCGCCGCGCAGGCGACGCTGCCCCTCCCGCCCCCGGCCCCGCCGACGCTGCCGCCCGAGCGCCGCGGGGACCGACTGCGGGCGGAGCTGGCCGCGACCGGCGTCGAGCTGACCACGCACGTCGTCGCCCCCTACGCACCGCTGCTCCGGGCGCTCGGGGTGACCGACGCCCACGCGCTGCGTGACGCGCCGACGGGGGCACGCGTCCGGGTCGCCGGGGTCCGCGTCGCGCTGCAGTCCCCGCCGCAGCGCTCCGGGGACCGGGTGCTGTTCCTCTCCCTCGACGACCGGACCGGCCAGGTCCAGGTGACCTTCTTCGCCCGGTCGCTGCCGGACTGCGCCTGGGTCGTCCGGACCGCATGGCTGGTCGTCACCGAGGGGGTCGTGTCGCGGCGCGGCCGACGCGGGGCGACCGTCGTGGGTCGGCGGGCCTGGGACCTCGCCCGGCTGTGGCGGGCATGGCAGGCTGGGGACCTCGACGCGGCGCTGGCCGAGCGCGGCACGCCCGGCGTCGGGGCGCAGGACGCGGCCGGTCGCGACGGATCCGCCGCCGCGGGCGCCGCGGGGCTGACCGCGAGCGAGTGGGGGAGGGGGAGCCGCCGGTGAGCCGTCCGCCCGAACCGATCCTCCACCTCGACATGGACGCGTTCTACGCCGCCGTGGAGCAGCGCGACGACCCGGTGCTGGCCGGCCGTCCCGTCGCCGTCGGCGCCGCCTCCGGCCGGGGCGTCGTCGCCGCCGCCTCGTACGAGGCGCGGGCCGCCGGCGTGCACAGCGCGATGCCCATGGTCCGGGCACGTCGGCTCTGCCCCGACCTCGTCGTCGTCCCGCCGCGGTTCGACCGGTACCACGAGGTCAGCGACGCGGTGATGGCGGTGCTGCACGACGTCACCCCGCTGGTCGAACCGCTCTCGCTCGACGAGGCGTTCCTCGACGTGACGGGCGCCGTCGGGCTGTTCGGTCCCCCGCCGACGATCGGGGCGGCGCTGCGCGCGCGCATCCGGACCGAACTCGCCCTGCCCTGCTCGGTCGGCGTCGGTCCGACCAAGTCCGTCGCGAAGCTGCTCTCGGGGCTCGCGAAGCCCGACGGGCTGCTGCACTGGCCGACGGCGGAGGTCGTGGCGCGGCTGCGACCGCTGCCCGTCGGTCATCTCTGGGGCGCGGGGCCGCGGACCGTCGAGCGGCTGGAGGGGTACGGCCTGACGACCGTCGGCGACGTCGCCGACACCGACCGTCGGACGCTGCAGCGACTGGTCGGGGAGGCGCTCGGCGCGCAGCTCCACGACCTCGCGCGGGGTGTCGACCCGCGCCCGGTCGTCCCCACGCGTCCCGCCCGGTCCGTCTCGGCCGAGGCCACCTTCGACGCCGACGTGGACGATCCCGCGGTGCTGGACCGTCGGCTGCTGGAGCTCGCCGCCCGCGTCGCGCGGCGGCTCCGCCGTGCGGGCCTCGTCGCGCGGACCGTGACCCTGAAGGTCCGGCTCGCCGATCACACGGACGTGACGCGGGCCCGGACGCTGCCCGTCCCGACCGCGCGGACGCACGACGTCGTCGCGGCGGCGCGTGCGCTGCTCGCGGCGCTCCGGCTGGAGCGTGCCCGCGTCCGGCTGCTCGGGGTGCGGTGCTCGGGGCTGCGCGACGCCACCGACGCGGGCCCGGTCCAGCCGCGGCTGCTCGCCGACCCCGGGGCGGGGGAGGACGATCCCGCGGTCGACGGTCGCTGGGGCGCGCTCGACCGGGCCGCCGACGCGATCGCGGACCGGTACGGGGCCCCCGCCGTCTCCTGGGCGGCGCTGCTCGCCGACGACGACCCGGACGACGATCCGGACGCCGCCCCGGACGACCGCCCCGACGACGGACCGGGGGCCGGCCCCGGCCCGGCGGCGACGGGGACCTCCGCCGTCAGGCGGTCGGGAGGAACCTGACGGTCGTCCCGCGCGCGGCGCGGTCCTCGAGGTAGCCCGCGAGCTCGTCGTAGACGGCGTCGCCGACCATGGTGCGCAGCTCGAGCTCCATGGTGCGGAACAGCGGCCGATCGCCGACGAACGCCGTGCCGTCGTCGAAGCACCACCACGTGAAGTCGGCCCCGCCCTCGCCCCAGTCGCCGCGCTCGAACGCGTGGACCGTGTGGACCTCGATCGTCCCGCCGTCGTTCCCGACCTTCTCCTCGATCGTCCGGTGCAGCGGGACCTGCCAGCAGACGGTCGGCTTGTGGGTCATCGGGTCCTCGCCGCGGCGCACCGCGAGGTGGTGCAGCGCGCAGCCCTCGCCGGCGGCGAACCCCTCACGGTTCGCGAAGATGCAGCCGCCCTCGACGACGCGGGTGTGCGTGTCGCCCTCGTCGTCGGTCTCGTACAGCCCCTTGCGCAGGGCGGAGCGGTGGAACTGCATCGTCTCCGGATCGAGCGCGTCGCGGACGAGCGCCTCGAGGGCGGCCGGGTCGTCGTCCTCGTTCAGGTAGGCGCCGTGGACGCAGCACCCGAGCACGGCCCGACCGGAGATGCCGCGGCAGCCGGCGCCGTAGACGCAGCGGTAGTCCGAGAGCAGGAACGAGACGTCGAAGGTGTACCGACGACGCGGCTCGTCGGGATCGTCGAGGGTGACCCATTCACGCTGCGGCAACGTCGGCTCCGGGGCGGGGGCGCGTCCGTGCGGACGTCGCCGTGCGGACGGCGCGGAGCCTAACGGTCGTCGCGTACGGTCCGCGTGCGGCGCGGGGGAGCGGATGTCGGAGCCGACGCGGTACGAGGTCGTCGAGGGCGTGGCCCACGTCGTCGTCGCGCGTCCGGCGAAGCGCAACGCCCTCGACCGCACCGTCCTGGCGCGACTCGCGGCGCACGCCGCCGAGGTCGACGACGACCCCGCCGTCGGCGCGGTGGTCGTCTCGGGCGAGGGCGGGCACCTCTCGGCGGGGCTGGACCTCGCGGACCTCGCGGGACTCGCGACCGATCCGCCGACCGAGGCCGACGTGGCCGCGGTCCAGGCGGTGTTCACCGCCTTCGAGGAGCTCGACGTCCCGGTCCTCGCGGCCGTCGAGGGGGTCTGCCTCGGGGGCGGGCTGCAGCTCGCGCTGGCCTGTCACCTGCGGGGCGTCGCCCCCGGCGCGCGGATGGCCGTCCTCGAACCCCGGTGGGGCCTGGTCCCCGACCTCGGTGCGACCTGGCGGCTGCCGCGGCTGGTCGGGGCCGGCCGCGCCACCGAACTGATCCTCTCCGGTCGCGAGGTCGGCGCGGAGGAGGCGCTGGCGATCGGGCTGGCCGAGGTCCCGCTCCCCGCCGAGGGGCCGGTCGAGGCCGCCCACGGCCTGGCGGCGCGGCTGGCCGCCGGTCCGACGGCGCTGCGGCTGGTGCCGCGCCTGGTCCGGGAGGCGGTCGGTGCCCCGCGCGCGTCCGCGCTGGCCGCCGAGGCCCGCGCCCAGCTCCGGGCGCTCGCGTCGGGTGACCTCGCGGCCGCCGTCGCGGCGGCCGGCGGGGCCGCGGACGGTGCGTCCGGGGGCGGTCCGACCCGTCCCTGACGCCCGGGGTCACGAACCCGTCACGACGCCCCCGGCCACCGTCCACAGGAACCGCCGGCGCCCGCTCGGCGGTCCCGGTCGGCGGTACGGTGAGTCGCACAGGGCACGGACGGGGACGCGCGAGGACGGCATCGGGATGGGACTCTCCGAGCACGAGCGACGGATGTTCGCCGAGATCGAGCGGCAGCTCGTCGAGGACGACCCGCGGTTCGTCGCGCGCTCGCGCCGGCGGCTCGCGGCGTGGTCCCCGACCGTCCGGACGCGCGCGGCGGTCGTGCTGGGCGTCCTCGGCCTCGTCGGCGTCCTCAGCCTGACCTTCGACATCGTGTACGGCGCGCTCGGTATGGCGGCGCTCCTGGCCGCGCTGGTCCTCGGGGCCAGCGCCCGCACGGACCGCGCCCGCGCCGCCGAGGGGGTCGGGCGGACCGAGGGCCGCTGAGCCCGCCGCGGGGCCCGCGGACGGGTCCGCCGCCGTCGCCCTGATCGCTCCCGTGCCCTGACCGCCCCGGGCCCCGCCGTGGCCTCGACGCCGCCACCGCTGGGCAATCCCTCCACCTCCCTCCACCGCTCCAGTGGCTCTTCATGCCCTTTCTGGCACGTTCCGGCCCCGAGAAGCGGTGCCCGCTGCTTGACCGTCCGGCTGGGGTGGCCTAGAGTGGAGCGAAGTGGAGGACCGTGCCCGGACGCCCCGGGCGCCGCACCGATGCGGCCGTCGGCCCTCGCGGGAGGTGGCGCGTGTTCCTCGGCGAGCACCCGCACACCCTCGACGCGAAGGGCCGCGTCATCCTCCCGGCGCGGTTCCGGGAGCGGCTGGCCAGCGGACTCGTCTTCGCGCCGGCGCAGGACCGCTGCATCGACGTGTTCCCGCTGACCGGGTTCGAGCGCCGCGTCGAGGAGCTCCGGGCCCTCCCGCGCGAGGACGAGCGGGCCCGCGCGTACCTCCGCATCCTGCTGGCCGGGGCGCAGGAGGAGAAGCCGGACGCCCAGGGCCGCGTGACGATCCCGCCCCGTCTCCGGTCCTACGCCGGGCTCGACCGCGAGCTGGTCGTGAACGGCGCCGACGAGCGCGTCGAGATCTGGGACCGCGCGACGTGGGAGTCGTACCGCGAGCGGGCGGAGGACGCCTTCGCGACGCTCGACCGGGGCTTCGACCGATGACGACGGTGCCGCCCCACGTCCCCGTGCTGCTGGACGCCGTCACCGACCTCCTCGAGCGGCCCGACGGGGTCGTCGTGGACCTGACCCTCGGGGCGGGCGGCCACGCCCGGGCCGTCGTCGCCCGCCGGCTCCAGGTCTGGGGTCACGCCGACCTCCTCGGCGTCGACCGGGACGAGGACGCCCTCGCGCTGGCGCGCGAGCGACTGGCCGAGGAGCTGGCCGACCCGCGGGTCCGCATCCGGTTCGTCCACGCCCGCGCCGACCGGCTGGGGGAGGTCCTCGACACCGCGGGGATCGGACACGTCGCCGGCGTGCTGCTCGACCTCGGGGTGTCCTCGATGCACCTCGACCGCCCCGAGCGCGGGTTCGCCCACCGTCTCGAGGGGCCCCTCGACATGCGCATGGACCGCAGCGGGGGTCCGACCGCGGACGACCTGGTCAACGGACTGCCCGAGGAGGAGCTGGCCGGCGTCATACGCCGCTACGGCGAGGAGCGGTTCGCCCGCCGCATCGCGGCCGCGATCGTCGCCGCCCGTCCGGTCGCCGGCACGCGGGAGCTGGCCGAGCTCGTCCGTGGCGCCATCCCGGCCGGGGCCCGGCGCACCGGGGGACACCCGGCCGCACGGACGTTCCAGGCCCTCCGCATCGCGGTGAACGAGGAGCTGACCGCGCTCGAGGCGACGCTCCCCGTCGCCATCGACCGTCTGGACAGCGACGGCGTGCTGGTCGTGCTGAGCTACCACAGCCTCGAGGACCGCATCGTCAAGCGGGCGCTGGCGGCGGCCGCGACGGGCTGCGTGTGTCCGCCGGACCTCCCGGTCTGCGGCTGCGGCCGGCGGCCGCTCGTCGAGCACGTCGTGCGGCGGCCCCTCACGGCGGACGCCGAGGAGCGCCGCCGCAACCCCCGCAGCGGCTCCGTGCGGCTGCGGGCCGTCCGGCGCCTGGCGGTGGCCGCGTGAGCGCCCTCGCCGTCGTCCGTCCCCGCCCCGCCGCCGGGCCCGACGTCGGCGCCCCGTCCGCGCGGGGCCCCCGCGCCGCCGCGCCGGCCGCCACCGGTCGGGTCAGGCTCGCGGTCGCCGTGTCGGTCCTGGCCCTCGGGGCCGGGGCGCTGTTCGGCGCCGTGGCGCTGAACGCGTCGGCCGCGCAGGCCGCCGTGACGGCCCGTCGGCTCGAGGGCGAGGTCCGGGCGGCCGAGCGCCACCACGCGGACCTCCTCGTCGACGTGGCCGAGCTCGAGGACCCGGCCCGGATCCGGGCCCGGGCGCTCGAGCTCGGGATGATCCCGGCCCCGGCCGCCCGTCACCTGGTCCTGCGGCGGGCCATCGCCGCCGACGGCGCCCCGGACCCGGTCCTGCCCGGGGTCGCGGACCCCCTCAAGCCCGTCCTGACGCAGGAGCGCTGAGGTGCGCGGTCCCCGGCGCCGCGGGGCGTCGACCCCGCCGCCGCCGCCGGCCGTGGTCGTCCCCGTCCGCCGCATCCGGTCCGCGTTCGCGGTGGTCCTCGTCCTCATCGGCCTGACCGTGGCGCAGCTCGTCCAGGTGCAGGTCGTCGACGGCGCCGAGCACGCCGCGCGCGGCGAGCGGCAGCGGCTGCGCACCGTCGAGCTGCCCGCCGTCCGGGGCCGCATCTACGACCGCGAGGGCGCGGTCCTCGCGACGTCGGTCGACGCCGCCGCCGTCCACGCCGATCCGGCCGCGTTCCGACCCACGACCCGGCCGGACGGCACCCGGGTCCCGGCCGCGGGGGACCGTCGGGAGGTCGCACGGGCCCTCGCGCCGCTCCTCGACCTCGATCCCGTCGCCCTCGCCGACCGGCTGGACCGCGACGGTCGCTTCGTCTACCTCGCCCGCCAGGTGGACCTCGCCACCGCCGAGGCCGTGATGGACCTCCGCCTGCCCGGCATCGGCATGCACGTCGAGCCCCGGCGGGCCTACCCGTCGGGCGGGACCGCGGCACAGGTCGTCGGGTTCACCGGCATCGACGGGGCCGGTCTCCAGGGCCTGGAGGCCAGCCACGACCACGTCCTCCGAGGCCGCTCCGGGACCCTCCTCGTCGAGCACGCCCCGGGTGGGCTCGCCATCGCGTCGGGTGAGCGCGAGCTCGTCCCGGCCGAGCCGGGTGCGGACCTCGTCCTCACCCTCGACCGCGAGATCCAGCACGTCGCCGAGCGGGTCGCCGCCGACGTGTCCGCGCGGTACGACGCGCTCGGCGCGACCGTCGTCGTCCTCGAGGTCGGGACCGGGGACGTCCTCGGCATGGCCTCCGCCCCGACGTTCGACCCGAACGCGCGCCGGACCGGCGACGCCGCGGCGTGGCGGAACCGCGCCGTGACCGACCTGTTCGAGCCGGGGTCGACGCAGAAGGCGCTGACCGTCGCCGTCGCCCTCGAGAGCGGTGCCATCACGCCGGCCACGGCCTTCGACGTCCCCGACCGCCTGACGGTCGGCGGGCACACGTTCACGGACGTCAGCCGGCACGGCGTCGAGCGGTGGACGGTCGGGGACGTCCTCGCCCGCTCGAGCAACGTCGGCACCATCCTCGTGGCCGAGCGGATCGGCGAGGAGGCCCTCCGCGAGGGACTGCTGGCGCTGGGCCAGGCGCGGCCGACCGGGCTCGGCTTCCCGGGCGAGGTCGCCGGACACCTCCCGGCCGCCGACGCGTGGTGGGCGACGACGCTCCCCACGGTCGCCATCGGGTACGGCACGTCGACGACGCTCCTCGGCCTCGCGACCTCCTACGCCACGCTGGCCAACGACGGCGTCCGCGTGACGCCGCGGCTCGTGCGCGGCACGGTCGGCCTCGACGGTCGTCTGGAGCCGGCGCCGCCGGCCGCCGCCGAGCGGGTGCTCTCGGACCGGACGGCCGGGGTCGTCCTCGAGCTGCTCGGCGCGGCCGTCGACGGTCCCGGCGCGACCGGCGGGCTGGCCGCCGTCCCCGGGTACCGCGTCGGTGGCAAGACCGGGACGGCGCGGAAGCCGCTGGTCGACGCCGCCGGGTACTCGGACCAGTACGTGGCGTCGTTCGTCGGCGTCGCGCCACTGGACGATCCGCGACTCGTCGTCGCCGTCATGGTCGACGCCCCGCAGGGCGCGTACTACGGGGGCGCGGTCGCGGCCCCCGCCTTCGCCGAGGTCATGCACGCGAGCCTGCTCGCCCGCCGGATCGTCCCGGACGGGAGCGGCCGGTCCCTCGACGAGCTCGTCCGCTCCGCCGCCGCCGCACCCGCGCCCACCGCGCCCTGAGTCGGTGGCCGGCGCGCGGAGCCGTGGTCCGGCGGCGGTCCGACGTCCGGGGTCGGCGGGGTCCCCGCCGTTAGCCTCGCCACCGGCGCGCCGCCGCGCGTCGCGGGCGAGGGCCCGGGGAGCCCCGAGGAGCGTCGTGGCCGCGCGTCTCTCCGCCGTGCGCGAGGTCCTGCCCGGGGCGGACCTCCGCGGCGGCGACCCGACCCTCGGCGACGTCACCCACGACAGCCGGGAGGTCGGACCCGGGGCCCTGTTCTGCGCCGTGCCCGGGGCGCGGACGGACGGCCACGACCACGCCGCGGCGGCCGTCGCGGCCGGGGCGGGGGCCGTGCTGGTCGAGCGGTGGCTGGACCTCGACGTGCCCCAGCTCCGCGTCCCGTCCGTCCGGGCGGCCATGGGGCCCGCGGCCGCGGTGGTCCACGACCGTCCCGCGGACGACCTGCTGCTGCTCGGTGTGACGGGCACCAACGGCAAGACGACGGTCGTGACCCTCCTCGAGTCCGTCCTGGCCCGGACCGGCCGCGGGACCGGGGTCGTCGGGACCCTCGGCGTGCGGCTCCACGGCGCGACGGTGCCGCAGGACCGGACGACGCCGGAGGCGCCCGTCCTGCAGCGGCTGCTCCGCGACCTCCGGACCCGCGGGGCCGACGCGGTCGCGATGGAGGTGTCGTCGCACGGGCTGGCCCTCCACCGGGTCGACGGCATCCGCTTCGCCGTGGTCGGGTTCACCAACCTCACGCAGGACCACCTCGACTTCCACGGGGACATGGCCGCCTACCTCGCGGCGAAGGCCCGGCTGTTCACGCCGGAGCTCGCGGACCGCGGCGTGGTGCTCCTCGACGCGCCCGGCGCGGACGGGATCCGCGCCGCGGCCCGCGTCCCCCTCGTCACCGTGGGCGCGACCGGGGCGGACCTCGGGGTCCGGGTCCGCGAGGTCGGCCCTGACGGCGGGTCGGCCGAGCTGCTGACACCGGACGGCCCGGTCCCCGTCCGGACGAGCCTGCTGGGTCGGCACAACCTCGACAACGCGCTCCTGGCCGCCGCGATGGCGGTGGTCGCGGGGCTGCCGGCGGAGGCGGTCGCGGCCGGTGTCGCCGCCGCGGGCCCGCCGTCCGGGCGGCTCGAGCCCGTCCCCGGCCCCGCCGGGGCCGCCGCGCCGCGGGTCCTCGTCGACTACGCCCACACGCCCGACGCGGTCGCGACCGCCGTCGCGGTCGGCCGGGACCTGACGCGCGGTCGCGTCGCGGTCGTGCTCGGGGCCGGGGGCGACCGCGACCGCGGCAAGCGCCGGGGGATGGGCGCGGCCGCGGCGACGGCGGACCTGGCCGTCGTCACCGACGACAACCCGCGCGGCGAGGACCCCGCCGCGATCCGGGCCGAGGTGCTGGCCGGGGCCGTCGACGCCGCGGGGACCGCCGAGGTCCGGGAGGTCGCGGACCGGGCCGACGCCATCGCCGCGGCCGTGGCGTGGGCCCGGCCGGAGGACGTCGTCCTCGTCCTCGGGAAGGGCCACGAGACCGGGCAGGAGCGGGCGGGACGCGTCCTGCCCTTCGACGACCGGGTCGCGGCCGCGTCGGCGCTCGCCGCCCGGGCCCGCGGGGACGTCCGCCCGGCCGTCGCGGGCTCCGCACCGTGATCCCCCTCCGCCTCGCCGAGGTCGCCGCCGCCGTCGACGGCGTGGTCGAACCCGCCGACGCCGCGGGGACGGTCGTCGAGGCCGTCATCACCGACACCCGGGTGCGCGCCGGGGCACCCGCCCTGTTCGTCGCCCTCCCGACGGCCGCCGCCGACGGGCACGACCATCTCGCCACGGCGGAGCGGGCGGGTGCGGTCGCGGTCCTCGTCGCGGCCGACCGAGCCGGTCCGTCCCCCGGCGAGGGTCCGCCGCGCGTGGTCGTCGCGGACACGTGGGCCGCGCTCGGCGCGCTGGCGTCGCACCTGCGCGCGGCGGTCGCGCCGCGGGTGGTGGCGGTGACGGGTTCGTACGGCAAGACGACGACGAAGGACCTCGCGGCCGCCGCGGTCCGCACCGCCCGGCGGACCGTCGCCTCCCGCGCCTCGCACAACAACGAGCTCGGGGTCCCGCTGACCCTGCTCGCCCTGGAGACCGGGACGGAGGTCCTCATCGCCGAGATCGGCGTCCGCCTGCCGGGCGACCTCGACGCCGCGGCCGCCCTGGTCCGGCCCGACGTCGCCGTCGTGACCGCCGTCGGCCCGGTCCACCTCGAGACGCTCGGGGACCTCGACGGCGTCGCGCGCGAGAAGGGCCGACTGGTCGCCGCGCTCCGGCCCGGCGGCACGGCCGTCCTGAACGCCGACGACCCCCGCGTGGCCGCGATGCGCCGTGACGACGTCACGACCCTGACGGTCCGTGCGGCCGGCGGCGCGGCGGACGTCGTCGCCGACGGCGTCCGCGACGCCGGCGACGGGCGCGTCGCCGCGGTCGTCCGGACCCCGTGGGGGACCGTCGAGGTCACCCCGCCGCTGCCCGGGCGCCACCACCTCGGCAACGCGATGCTGGCGCTGACGGTGGCCGGACTGGTCGGGGCCGACCTCGAGGTCGCCGCGGCCGCGATCGCGACGGCGCCGACGAGCGCGTCACGGTCGGCGCTGCGCCGCTCGGGTGGGGTCGTCGTGCTCGACGACGCCTACAACGCCTCGCCACCGACCGTGCTGGCCGCGCTCACGACGCTCGCCGGACTCACCGTCACCGGGCGCCGGTGGGCGGTGCTCGGGACGATGGCCGAGCTCGGTCCGGACGCCGCCGCGCTGCACCGCGAGGTCGGCGCGGCCTGCGCCGACCTCGACCGGCTGGTCGCCGTCGGCGCCGGGGGCGCGGACCTCGCGGCGGGCGCCGTGGCGGCGGGGCTGCCCCCCGGGCGCGTGGTGACGGTCCCGGACGCGGAGGCCGCGCTGGCCGTGGTCGCGGCCGAGGTCGCCGCCGGCGACGCGGTCCTCGTGAAGGCGTCCCGGGTCGTCGGGCTCGACCGCGTCGCGGCCGGCCTCGTCGGCACGACGGAGGGGGCGGCGGCGTGATCGGTGTCCTCATCGCGGCCGCGACGGCCCTCGTGCTCGCGCTCGGGGGGACGCCGCTCCTGGTCCGATGGTTCCGGACGCGGGGCATCGGGCAGCCGATCCGGGAGGAGGGGCCGAGCAGCCACCGCAGCAAGGCAGGGACCCCGACGATGGGCGGGACCGCGATCGTCCTCGCGACCCTCGTCGGGTACCTGGCCGCGCAGGCGGACCGCCCCCGGTGGACGGCGTCGGGCCTCCTGATCCTCGGCACGCTGGTCGCGACGGCCGTCGTCGGCGCCGCGGACGACCTCATCAAGCTGCGCATGCGGCGCAACCTCGGGCTGAACAAGACGACGAAGTTCGTCGGCCAGGCCGTCATCGCCGTGGCGTTCGCCTGGGCGGCGCCGGCGCTGGCCGACGTGCCCCGCAGCATCACGCTGGTCGGCGACCTCGCGGTCGAGGTCGGGCCGCTCGCGTTCGGCGTCTGGATCTTCCTCCTGATCGCCGGGACGACGAACGCCGTGAACCTCACCGACGGCCTGGACGGGCTGCTCGCCGGTGCCGCCGCGCTGGTCTTCGGCGCGTACGCCCTGATCGCGTTCTGGCAGTTCCGGAACGCGGGTGACTACGCCATCGACGGGGCGGCGGCGCTGGACGTCGCGATCGTCGCGGCGGCGGTCACGGCGGCGGCGGCGGGGTTCCTCTGGCACAACGCGCCCCCGGCCCGCATCTTCATGGGGGACACCGGCTCCCTCGCCCTCGGCGGGACCCTGGCGGCGATGTCGGTCGTGACCGGGACGCAGCTGCTGCTCGTCGTCCTCGGCGGGCTGTTCGTCCTCGAGACGCTCTCGGTCATCGTCCAGGTCGCCGTCTTCCGGACGACGGGTCGGAGGGTCTTCCGGATGGCGCCGTTCCACCATCACTTCGAGCTGCGCGGCTGGCAGGAGACGACCGTCATCGTGCGGTTCTGGATCATCGCGGGGCTCGGGGTCGCCCTCGGGCTCGGCGTCTTCTACGCCGAGTACCTCGCGCGGGTCGGCATCCGATGAGCGGGCGTGGTACGCGGGTGCGGCGACCCTGGCCCCCGGTCGCGATCTCGGTCGTCGTGGTGACGCTCGTGCTGCTGCTGTTCGGCCTCCTGATGGCGTTCTCGGCGTCGTTCGTCGACGCCGCGCTCGACGGGGACGCCTTCGGCGCGTTCCGGCGCCAGGCCCTCTGGGCCGCGGTGGCGCTCCCCGTGTTCTGGGCGGCCTCCCGGGTGCCGCGGACCGTCCTGCGCCGGCTCGCCTGGCCCGGGATGGCCGTCGCCGTCGGGGGGCTGCTCCTGGTGCTGGTGCCGGGGATCGGGGTCGAGCGGTACGGCTCGACGCGGTGGCTCGGCGTCGGGGACCTCGTCGTCCAGCCCTCGGAGGTGATGAAGCTCGTGCTCCTCCTCTGGCTCGCCGACGTGCTCGAGCGGAAGCGGCCCCGGGACGGGTCCCTCCATTCGACGGAGCATCTGCTCGTCCCCGCCGTCCCGGTCCTGGCGGCGCTCGCCCTCCTCGTCCTGCTGCAGCCCGACCTCGGCACGACGATCCTCCTGGCGGCGGTCGTGGCGCTGGTGCTCTGGGTCGAGGGGCTCCGGCTGCGCGTGTTCCTCGCGACCTCGGCGATCGCGGCCGTCGCCGTGCTCGGCCTCGCCCTGGCCGCCGACTACCGCAGCGCCCGCATCCGCGGCTGGCTCGACCCCGAGGCGTACGCGCTCGGCGAGGGGTTCCAGCTGCTCCAGTCCTGGGTGGCGCTCGGCAGCGGCGGCCTGACGGGGCTGGGCCCCGGCTCCTCCCGCGGGAAGTGGAACTACCTCCCGAACCCGGGGACCGACTTCATCTTCGCCGTCATCGGCGAGGAGCTCGGCCTGTTCGGCGCCGGCATCGTCGTGCTGCTGTTCGCGCTCCTGCTCGGGCTCGGGCTCCACGTCGCCAGCGTGGCCCGGCCCGGGTTCGACCGGACGGTCGCGTTCACGGTGACGGGGCTGGTCGTCGGGCAGGCCCTGCTGAACATCGCGACCGTGATCGGACTGCTCCCCATCACCGGCGTGACGCTGCCCCTCGTCTCGTCGGGCGGCTCGTCCCTCGTCGTGACCATGGCGGCGCTCGGCGTCCTCGTCAACGTCGCCCGCGACCCGGCGCCGGCGACGGTCGGCGCGGCCGCGGGACGGGCGGTGGCCTGATGGCGGTCGACGTCCTCCTCGTCGGTGGCGGGACCGCCGGTCACGCCATCCCCGCGGCGGCGACGGCCCTCGCCCTGCGACGCCTCCGGCCCGACCTCGAGGTCGTCATGGCCGGGGTCGACGGCGGGATCGAGGAGCGCGTCGCCGCGGCCGCCGGGCTCGAGCTCGAGCGGGTGCGGGCCGTCCCGCTGCCGCGCCGCGTCTCGCCGGCGCTGCTCGCCGTGCCGTTCCGGCTGCGCCGTGCGGTCCGTGAGGCCCGGGCCCTCCTGCGCAGCGACCGCGTCCGCGTCGTGGTCGCGTTCGGCGGGTACGTCGCGCTCCCGGTCACGCTGGCCGCCCGCGGCCGCGTCCCGGTCGTCCTCCACGAGCAGAACGCCGTGCCGGGTCTGGCGAACCGACTGGCCGCACGACGCGCCGCCGCCGTCGCGGTCACCCACGCCTCGACCGCGGCCCGGCTGGCCCGGCCCGAGCGGTGCCGGTGCACCGGGAACCCCGTCCGCGAGGAGCTCCGCGACCTCGATCGGGCGGCCCACCGGGAGGCCGCGCGCGCCCGGCTCGGCCTCGACGGGGCGGCTCCGGTCCTCCTGGCCTTCGGGGGGAGCCAGGGCGCCCGCGGCATCGCCCGCGCGCTCGCCGGGGCGGGTGCGGACCTCGCCGCCGCCGGGGTGCGGATCCTCCACGTCGCCGGCTCGCGCGGTCGTGACGACGCGCTCGAGGCGTGGCGGTGGCACGGCGTCGAGCCCGTGCTCGGGACCGACGACGCGACCGACCCGGCGCCGGGCCCCGGTCCGCACGTCCGGCTCGTCGGGTACCTCGACGACATGTCCGACGCGTACGCCGCGGCGGACCTCGTCGTCTGCCGCGCGGGTGCGACGACCCTCGCCGAGCTCGGCGTGCTCGGGCTGCCCGCGGTCCTCGTGCCGTACCCCCACGCCACCGCGGACCACCAGCGCGCCAACGCCCGTGCCGCGGCGGCGGCCGGCGCGGCGGTCCTCCTCGACGAGGACGACCTGGACGCCGAGCGGCTCGCGGCGACCGTGCGGGACGTCCTCGGCGACCCGGACCGGCTCGCGGCCATGTCCCTCGCGGCGCGGACGTGGGCCCGTCCCGACGCCGCGGAGGGGGTCGCGGCGGTCGTGCTCGAGGTCCTCGACGGCGCGGAGGTCCCGGCGTGACGGGCCGGGACGCGGTGACGGCGGACGCGGCGGCGGTGGACCTCGCGCCACCGCGCCGCGTCCACCTCGTCGGCGTCGGCGGGGCCGGCATGTCCGGCATCGCCCGGATCCTGGCCCAGCGCGGGCACGACGTCCGCGGCAGCGACCTCCGGGACGGTCGGGCGGTGCTGGCGCTGCGCGGCCTCGGGGTGCGGGTCTCGATCGGTCATGACGCCGCCGCGCTCGACGACGCCGAGCTCGTCGTGGTCTCGTCGGCCGTCCGGCCCGACAACCCCGAGCTCGTCGCGGCCCGGGCCCGCGGCCTGCCGGTGCTGCCCCGGGCCGGGATGCTGGCGGCGCTGATGACCGACGACCGCCGCGTGCTCGTCGCGGGGACGCACGGCAAGACGACGACGACGTCGATGACGGTCGTGGCGCTCCAGGCGGCCGGCCGGGATCCGAGCTTCGCGATCGGCGGGGAGCTGAACGAGGCCGGGACGAACGCGCACGCCGGCGCGGACGCGGTGTTCGTCGCCGAGGCCGACGAGTCGGACCGCTCCTTCCTCGCCTACGCACCGGACGTCGCCGTCGTGACGAACGTCGAGCACGACCATCCCGAGGCGTTCGCGGACCTCGACGACGTCCGCGCGGCGTTCGTGGCGTTCGCCGAGCGACGCCGCCGGGACGGCGTCCTCGTCGCCGGCCTGGACGACCCCGGCGTCCGTGGGCTGCTCGACCGCGTCGGTGGCGACGTCGTGACCTTCGGGGCGGACCCCGCGGCCGACGTGCGCGTCCTCCCGTCCGACGGGACCGGTCCGGCCCGCCTCCGCGTCGACGGCGACGTGCTGCCCCTCGATCTCGCCGTGCCGGGTCGGCACAACGCGCTGAACGCGGCCGCCGCCGTGGCGGCCTGCCGGGCCCTCGGCGTCGCGCCGGCCGCCGCGCTGCCCGGTCTCGCGGGGTTCCGGGGTGCGGCCCGGCGGTTCCAGCTGCTCGGCGAGGTCGGCGGCGTCCGCGTGGTGGACGACTACGCGCACCACCCGACCGAGCTCCGCGCCACGCTGGCCGCGGCCCGGGAGGTCGGTGCGGACCGGGTGGTCTGCGTCGTGCAGCCCCACCGGCACTCCCGCACCGCGGTCCTCGGTCCGGACCTCGGTCGTGCGGCGGCCGGCGCCGACCTCGTGGTCGTCACCGACGTGTACGGCGCGGGGGAGACGCCGGTCCCGGGCGTGACCGGGGCGCTCGTCGCCGACGCGGCCCGTGACGCCGGCGCCCGCGTCGTGTACGCGCCCCACCTCGGGGAGGTGCCGGCCCTGCTCGCCGCCGAGGTGCGGTCGGGGGACCTGGTGGTGGTGACGGGGGCGGGTGACGTCGGTCAGGTCGGGCCGGCCCTGCTGGTCCGTCTCGGCGGCGCCTAGATGGGCGACGTCCTCGCCGCGCTCCGGGCCGCCGGGGCCGACGTCGCACCGGACGCGCCGCTCGCGCCGCTGACCACGCTCCGCGTCGGCGGGCCGGCCCGGGTGCTCGTCGGCGTCGGTGACGAGGCCGTCCTGGGCCGTGTCCTCGCCGTGGCCGCGGCGGCGGCGTGGCCATGGGTCGTGATCGGCCGTGGCTCGAACCTGCTCGTCCCCGACGCCGGCTGGCCGGGCGTGGCGATCCGGCTCGACGGCGCGCTGCGCGCGATCGCGGTCGCGGGGGAGGAGGTCCGGGCCGGCGGCGCGGCCGCGCTGCCGACGGTCGCGATCCGTGCGGCGGAGGCCGGCCTCGGTGGCTTCGCCTGGGGCGTCGCGGTGCCGGGTTCGGTCGGCGGCGCGGTCCGGATGAACGCCGGTGCGCACGGCGCCGACATGGCCGACGCGGTGGTCTCGGCCCGGCTGGTCCGACCGGGGGCGACGAGCGCCGAGGTCGTGCCGGCCGCGGCGCTCGGGCTCCGGTACCGGGGGAGCGACGTCGCGCCGGACGCCGTGGTCACGGGGGCGGTGCTGCGGCTGGCGCCGGCCGACGCGGGGACGGTCCGCGCCGAGATGGACGACATCCGGGCGTGGCGACGCGCGCACCAGCCGCTGCACGCCGCGACCTGCGGCTCGGTCTTCACGAACCCGCCGGGGGACTCCGCCGGTCGGCTCGTCGAGGCCGCCGGCCTGAAGGGGCACCGCGTCGGCGGGGCCGCGGTCTCCGCCACGCACGCGAACTTCGTCGAGACGACGCCCGGGGCGCGGGCGGACGACGTGCTCCGCCTGGTCGAGGAGGTCCGGGCCGAGGTCGCGCGGACGACCGGCGTCGAGCTCGCGACCGAGGTCGTGATCCTCCGCCCCCCGAGCGGGTGATGGACGCGCGCATCTCGGCGCGCCGGGCCGAGGTCCGCGCGGCACGGCGTCGCGCCCGGCTCCGGCGGACGCTCCTCGTGCTCCTCGCGCTCGGCGTCGTGGCCGGCGGCGTCCTCCTCGAGCGCAGCGCCGTGCTGGCGGTGGCCCGGGTCGAGGTCGTCGGGCTGGAGCGGCTCGAACGGGACGCCGTCCTCGCCGCGGCCGACGTCCCGCCCGGGACGCCGATCCTCCGCGTCCGGACGGGCCGGGTCGCCGCCGCGGTCACCGCGCTGCCGCTCGTCCGTCGCGCCGAGGTCGACCGGGTCGGACCGACCGCGGTCCGCGTCGCCGTGGAGGAGCGCCGGCCGGTGCTCGTCGTCTCGGGACGGGGCCGCGCGGTCCTCCTGGACCGGGACGGCGTCGCCGTCGCGCCGGGGTCGGAGGGCGGGCTGCCGACGGTCGTCCTCACCGGCCCGCCGCCGGACGTCGGCCGGGGCGTGGTCGACGACGCCGCCCTGGCCAACGCCCATCGGGCCTGGGTCGGGCTCTCCGGCCCGCTCCGGGCCCGGGTCGTGCGTCTGATCGCCCCGGACGCCGAGCGGCTGGAGCTCGTCCTGGACTCGGGCGTCCGCGTCCGGTTCGGACGGGCCGAGGACCTCGCCGCGAAGGTCCGGGCCCTGGGGGCGGTCCTCGCGGACACGGCGGGCTCCGGCGTGACCGTCATCGACGTCCGCGTCCCGGCGGTCCCGACCGTCCGGACCGACTGAGCGGCGTCGGCCCTGCTTGAGGCCGGCCCCGGTGCGGTCTACCTTCCGTCGACATCGAGGCCGCCGCGCCAGACCCTCGAGTCGACATCGAGGGTTCGGGCGGGGCCGTCGGGGAGGCTCCACCACCGTGACCGATCCCAGCAACTACCTCGCGGTCATCAAGGTCGTCGGGGTCGGTGGTGGCGGCGTGAACGCCGTGAACCGCATGGTCGACGCCGGGCTCCGCGGGGTCGAGTTCGTCGCGGTCAACACGGACGCCCAGGCGCTGCTGATGTCGGACGCCGACCTGAAGCTCGACATCGGTCGGAACCTCACGCGCGGCCTCGGTGCCGGCGCGGACCCGGACGTCGGACGTCAGGCGGCCGAGGACCA
Organism: Actinomycetota bacterium; assembly: GCA_017852335.1. Classification (GTDB taxonomy): domain Bacteria; phylum Actinomycetota; class Nitriliruptoria; order Nitriliruptorales; family Nitriliruptoraceae; genus CSBr16-57R1. The sequence continues at coordinate 17,828 of JAFMLG010000026.1, forward strand.
CCGCGACGAGATCGCGGCGGCGCTCGCCGGTGCCGACATGGTCTTCGTCACCGCCGGCGAGGGCGGCGGGACCGGGACCGGCGCCTCGCCCCTGGTCGCCCGGATCGCGCGGGAGCAGGGCGCCCTGACCATCGGCGTCGTCACCAAGCCGTTCGCGTTCGAGGGCCGCCGCCGCTCGCGTCAGGCCGACGACGGCGTCGGCGCGCTCCGCGACGAGGTCGACACGCTCATCGTCATCCCGAACGACCGCCTGCTCCAGGTCGCCGAGCGGGACACCTCGGTGATGGAGGCGTTCCGGCTGGCCGACGACGTCCTGCTGCAGGGCGTGCAGGGCATCACCGATCTCATCATGACCCCCGGCCTGATCAACCTGGACTTCGCCGACGTCCGGACGGTCATGGAGGGGGCGGGGAACGCGCTGATGGGCATCGGTCGGGCTCGCGGCGAGACCCGCGCGCTCGACGCGGCGCGCCTGGCGATCGCCTCGCCGCTGCTCGAGGCCTCGATCGACGGCGCCCGCGGCGTGCTGCTCATGGTCGCGGGTGGCAGCGACCTCGGACTCGTCGAGGCGACCGAGGCGGCGAACCTCATCGGTGAGAGCGCGCACGCGGACGCCAACATCATCTTCGGCGCCGTCATCGACGACACGCTCGGTGACGAGGTCAAGGTCACGGTCATCGCGGCCGGCTTCGACGACGGCGTCCCCGTCGAGCAGCGCGGCGCGATCCTGCGCACCGCCCCGGATCCGCGCCCCGCCGCGGCCCCGGTCGCCGCCGTACCGGCGCCCGCGCCGGTCGCGGGGACGCGCGCCCCCGTGCTCGAGGACGAGGAGCCGCTCCCGCCGCCGGTCGTGGCGGCCCCGGCCGCGCCGGTCGACGAGGACCCCGTCGTGCGTCCCGTGCCGCCGCCGGTCGTCATCGACGACGACGTCCCGTTCGAGGACGACGACGACTTCGAGGTGCCGTCGTTCCTGCGGTGACCGCGGAGGGCGGTCCCGGCGCGACGGGCGTCGTCCGCGTCCCGCTCGGGACGGCGACCGGGTGGTTCACGGGGGCGGCGCTGCCCGGGGTGGCCGACGCCGGTCTCGCGCATCACCGGCCCCACGACCCGTCCGCCCTGGCGGCGGCGCGGGCCGCCGTCGGCGTCGCGACCGGGACGGACCCGACGCGGTGGCATCTCATGCGGCAGGTCCACGGTGCGGCCGTCGGCGTGGTCGACGCTGCGACGCCGACGGGTGCCGAGCTCCGCGACGTCGACGTGCTCGTGACCGCCGAGGCGGATCGGACGCTGGTCGTGCTCGCCGCGGACTGCCTGCCGGTCCTGATGGCCGGCCGCCGCGCCGTCGCGGCCGTCCACGCCGGGTGGCGCGGCCTGATCTCCGACGCGCCGGGCCGCGCGGTCGCCGCCCTCGCGGCCCTCGGGGAGGACCCCGGCGATCTCGTCATCGCCGTCGGGGCGGCGATCGGACCCTGCTGCTACGGGGTGGGGGAGGACGTCGCGGCGCGCGTCGCGGCCGTGGCGCCGGAGGCCGTCGTGCGTGACGGGGACGGCGGGCCGCGCGTCGACCTCGGCGCGGCGCTCCGCCGGCGGCTCGCCGACGCCGGCGCGCCCGCGCCGCAGCACGCCGGGCCCTGCACGCGGTGCGACGCCGGACCGTGGTTCAGCCACCGTCGGGACCCCGCGTCGGGTCGCCAGGCCGGTCTCGTCCGGCGGGCGGCACCGTGAGCGGCACCGTGACCCCGGAGCTCGCGACCCGCCTCGACGCCGTCCGCGCCCGCATCGCGGCCGCGGCGGCCGCGGCGGGACGCGACCCCGCGGACGTCCGCCTGATCGCGGTGACGAAGACGCACCCGGTCGAGGTGGCCGCCGCCGCGTGCGCGGCCGGGCTCGAGGACCTCGGGGAGAACCGCACGGGCGAGCTGCTGATGAAGGCCGCCGCCGTGCCGGCCGCCCGGTGGCACCTCGTCGGTCGGCTGCAGCGGAACAAGGTCCGCGACGTGGTCGGGCGGGGCTGGCTGCTGCACGCGGTGGACCGCCGTCCCCTCGTCGACGCGATCGCCGCCCGGGCGGAGGCCCTCGGGGTCGTCCAGGACGTCCTCGTGCAGGTCAACGTCGGTGCCGACCCCGCGAAGGCGGGGTGCGACCTCGCGGACCTCGAGGGGCTCGTGACCTACGCTGCCGCCCGCCCCGGCCTGCGGGTGCGCGGTCTGATGACCGTGCCCCCGCTGCCCCCGCCGGGGGAGGACCCGGGGGACGCCGCGGCGCCGCTCTTCGCGCGGCTCCGCACGGCCCGCGACGCGCTGCGGGACCGCGTCCCCGCGCTGGAGGAGCTCTCGATGGGCATGTCCGAGGACCTCGAGGCGGCCGTGCGGGAGGGTGCGACGATGGTCCGCATCGGCACCGCGCTGTTCGGCGCACGCCCGGAGGTCCGTCCGTGAGCGGGATCTGGGCCCGGACGCTCGTCTACCTCGGGCTGCTCGAGGAGCCCGAGGACCACATCGAGTGGGACGTGCTGGCCTCGGCCGAGACCGCCGCGTCCGGGACGGCCGCCCCGGAGGCACCCGCCGAGCCGGCCGAGCGTCCGGTCCGGCGACCGCCGTCGGCCGAGCCCGCCGCCGTCGCCGGTGTACGACCCATCCGGACCGCCCCGTCCACCGCGCCGAGCGACGCGACGGGCGACCGCGTCGCCGTCGTGCAGCTGCGGACCTTCGACGACATCGAGGCCGCCGGCGCCGCGCACCGCGCCGGCCGTCCGGTCCTCCTCGACCTCACCGCCGCGGGACGCGCCGACGGCCAGCGGGCGCTCGACTTCCTCGGTGGCGTCGTGTACGCCACCGGTGGGGCGCTGCGCCGGCTCGTCCGGGGTGTTTTCCTGCTGCTGCCGGACGGTGTCGAGCTCTCCGCGGACGAGCGGTCCCGCCTGGCGCGGCTCGGGTACGGGGCCGGGGAGGACGGGCGATGACCGGCCTGCTCGACACCGCCATCGGGCTGTACACGTGGGTGGTCATCGCCTGGGTGGTGTTCTCCTGGGTCCCGAACCCGCCCGAGGGGCTCCGTCCCCTGGTCCGAGGCGTCGCCTCGCTCGTCGAACCGGTGGTCGCGCCGATCCGTCGGGTGCTGCCGCCGCTCCGGTTCGGCGGCGTCGCGCTGGACCTCTCGGCCCTGGTCCTGCTGCTCGGCCTCAACCTGCTCCGCGGTCTCGTCTGAGCGTCGCCGCGCGCCGGGCACCGGCCCGGGCGGCCCGCTCCAGCGGGTTGTCGGCGTAGCCGTACCGCGCGCCGAGCCACGCGTAGGCGACCGGCAGCAGCGGCCCCAGCCGTTCGGCCTGCCGCACGTGGACGGCCTCGTGGTCGAGGAGCACCGGTCCCGGTATCGCCCCCCGGACGAGCACGACGCGGCCGATGGTGTTCGCCGCCGCTCCGACGGCGCCCAGCGCCGCCCGCGAGGGGCCGCCGACCCCGGTCGCGATCCAGCACGCCCGCTCCGGGTCGTGTCGCGGCGTCCGACCGCCCGCCAGCGCGACGGCGACGCCGACCGCGGTCAGCGGGGCCGCCCAGAGCCCGGCCGCCGCCCGACCGAGAGCGGTGCGGGGCGGCGGCGGGACCCAGTCGCCGAGCCGGCCGGCCACCGTCCCCGGTGCGCGCCGGGGGACGGGATCGCCGTCGGGTCCCGTCCCCGGGCGGTGGCCGGCGCGGACCGCCCGGGACTCGCGCGCCTGCCGGAGGGTGCCGACGACGCCGGCCGCGAGGGTCGCGACCGCCCCGGCCCGCAGCAGCGGAGCCGCCACCGCGCGCCCCCGGCCGCGGCTCACGTGCGGCGCAGCGCGATCCCGACGCGTCCGAGGTCGCCGAGGTCGACGGCGTCGGGACCGGGCGCGGCGTCGGTCGTGCGCGTCACGGCCTCGGCCAGCGTCTCCCGGGCGACGAGGTCGAGGAGCCCGGCGGACGCGAGGGCCGCGTCCAGTTCGGCGGGGAGGACGAGGTCCAGCGCGATGCGGTCGCTCAGCGCGAGGTCGGCCGCGCGCCGCCGGTCGTTGACGGCGCGGACGAGCTCGCGGGCCGCCCCCTCCACCCGGAGCGCCGGCGTCAGCGTGGTGTCCAGTGCGAGCGACCGCGTGCCGTCCCCGACGACGGCCCAGCCGGTCCGCGGCGTCTCGGCGACCTCGAACATCCCGGCCGTGACCCGGACCTCCGCCCCGTCGACGGCGAGCGGGGCGTCGCCGTCGGCGGACACGCCCGCGAGCAGCCGGTCGACGTCCTCGGGGTCGAGGTCCCGGAGGGCCGCGCCTACGCGCGGGGCGTCCGGACCGAACGCCGGCCCGAGGGCGCGGAAGGCCGGCTTCAGGCGGCGCTCGACCGGCGCGGCCTCGGCGCCGCCGGCGACTTCGACGGCGTGGAGGTTCAGCTCCTCCGCGATCTCGTCCAGCACCGAACCGAGCCCGTCGGCCTCGATCGCCGCGACGGTCACCACGGCGCGGGCCAGCGGCTGCCGCACGCGGACCCCCGCGTCCGTCCGGGCCTGCCGTCCGAGCTCGACGAGGCGTCGGGCCGTGGCCATCGCGGCGGTGACGGCGGGGTCCCGCCACGTCGGGTCGACGACGGGGAAGTCGGTGAGATGGACCGAGTCGGCCGCCGACGGTGTGACGGCCACCGCGAGGTCCTGCCAGAGCCGCTCGGCGAGGAACGGGGTGAACGGCGCGAGCAGCCGTGCGAGGACGGTGAGGCAGGTGTGCAGCGTGGCGAACGCCGCGGCCTTGTCCGGCGCGTCGTCCTCGGTCGCCCGCCAGAACCGCCGGCGGGCCCGCCGCACGTACCAGTTCGAGAGGTCGTCGACGAAGCGTTCGAGCCGGCGGGTCGCGGTCGTGACGTCGTACCCGGCCAGCGCGGCGTCGACGACGTCGACGGTGTCGGCCAGCTCCGCGAGGGCCCAGCGGTCGAGGACCGGGCGGTCCGCCGCCGCCGGCGCCGCCGCCGTCGGGTCGTAGCCGTCGATCCGGGCGTAGGTCGTCAGGAACACGTGCGTGTTCCAGATCGTGAGCAGGAAGCGGCGGACCACGTCCTCCAGCTGGTGGTCCCCGACGCGGCGCGAGACCCAGGGGCTCCCGTCGGCGAACATCAGCCACCGCAGCGCGTCCGCGCCGTGCCGCTCGATGACGGCCGCGGGCTCGATCACGTTCCCGGCGGACTTCGACATCTTCCGTCCGTCCTCGTCCACGATGTGCCCGAGGCAGACGACGTTGCGGAACGAGCTGTCGCCGAACAGCAGGGTCGACTCCGCCAGCAGGGTGTAGAACCAGCCCCGCGTCTGGTCGATGGCCTCGCAGATGTAGTCGGCGGGGTAGTGGCGGGCGAACTCCTCCTGCCCGCGCCAGGGGTACCCCCACTGGGCGAACGGCATCGCGCCCGAGTCGAACCAGGCGTCGGCGACGTCCGGGACGCGACGGGCCTCGCCGCCGCAGTCGGGGCAGGGGAGGGTCACCTCGTCGACGAACGGGCGGTGCGGGTCGAGCTCGGAGTGGTCGGTCCCCGTCAGCTCGGAGAGATGGGCACGGGACCGCACGACCGTCACGTGCCCGTCGCCGCACCGCCAGAACGGCAGCGGCGTCCCCCAGTAGCGGTCGCGGGACAGGGCCCAGTCCACGTTGTTCTCGAGCCAGTTCCCGAACCGGCCCTCGCGGATGTGCGGCGGCTGCCACCCGATGCCGGCGTTGTTCTCGAGCAGCCGCTCGCGCACGGCCGTCGTCCGGACGTACCAGCTCGGCTTGGCCCAGTAGATGAGCGGCTGCTTGCACCGCCAGCAGAAGGGGTAGGTGTGCCGGTACGGCCGCGACGCCAGCAGCAGCCCACGGGCGGCGAGGTCCGCCTCGATGTCGCCGTCCGCCTCCTTCACGAAGCGTCCGGCCCACGGCCCCGTCGTGAACCGTCCGTCGGGACCGACGGGGTTCAGGACGGGCAGGCCCTCGCGGCGACCGACGGCGAGGTCGTCCGCGCCGAACGCCGGGGCGAGGTGGACGATCCCCGTGCCGTCCGTGGTCGTGACGAACTCCGCCGCGACGACGCGGTGCGCCCCCTCGGCCGGCAGCAGGTCGAACGGCGCCGCGTACCGCAGTCCGACCAGCGCGGAGCCCGGCACCGTCGCGACCACCGCGACCCCCTCGCCGAGGACGTCCGCGACGAGGTCCGCGGCCAGCACGAGCCGCTCGGTCCCCGTCGGCCCGGTCCGGTCGACGACGGCGTACGTGAGGTCGGCACCGACGGCGCAGGCGACGTTCGAGGGCAGCGTCCACGGCGTCGTCGTCCAGGCCACGAGAGCGGCGCCGGCGAGGTCTCCGGTGGCGTCCCGCAGCGGCAGCCGGACGTAGACGGAGGGGTCGGTCACCTCGTCGTACCCGAGGGCGACCTCGGCGTCGCTCAGCGCCGTGCCGCACCGGCCGCAGTACGGCGCGACGCGGTAGTCCTCGAAGAGGAGGCCGCGGTCCCAGAGCTCGCCGAGCGCCCACCACAGGCTGTCGACGTACTCGGGGGCCATCGTCCAGTACGCGTCCTCGGTGTCGATCCAGAACCCGATGCGTTCGGTCAGCTCCTCGAACGCGCCGACGTACCGCTGGACCGACGCGCGGCACCGCGCGTTGAACCGCTCGATCCCGTACGCCTCGATCTCCGCCTTCGAGTCGAGGCCGAGCTCGCGCTCGACCTCGAGCTCGACGGGGAGCCCGTGGCAGTCCCAGCCGCCCTTGCGCCGGACCGAGGCGCCCTTCATCGTCCGGTACCGCGGGAAGACGTCCTTGAAGACCCGGGACTCGACGTGGTGGACGCCCGGCCGGCCGTTCGCCGTCGGCGGTCCCTCGTAGAAGGTCCAGACGGGACCGTCCGCACGGGCGGCGACGCTGCGGGCGAACACGTCGTCGCGACGCCACGCGGCCAGCACCTCGTGCTCGAGGGCGGGGAGGTCGGGACGCGCGGGGACCTCGGGCCACCGGGGACCGGTCATGGGGCGCCGACCTCCGGCCGCTCGCGGTTCGCTCACGGAGAGCGTAGGCCGGACGGCGCGCGGGGCCGCCGCTGCTACCGTCCCGCGCCCCATGGCCGCCCAGCCCCCGAAGCTCTCCGCGACCCGGCTCCGCAAGCTCCGTGCGGCGCTTGAGTCCGAGCGCGCCCAGCTGCTGGGCCAGGTCGAGGAGCTCGACGACGCGGCGGACGTCAAGAACTGGCGTGAGAGCGGGTTCGACGACGACCCCGCCGACGCCGGGTCGGCCAGCTTCGAGCGCGAGACGGCGCAGTCGCTCTCCCTGCACGCCAAGGGGCTGCTCGCGCAGATCGAGGACGCGCTCCGGCGGCTCGACGAGGACGCGTACGGCGTCTGTGCCACCTGCGATCGCCGGATCGAGTTCGTCCGGCTGGAGGCGCTGCCGTACACGACCCAGTGCACCGAGTGCCGGCGCCGCGAGGAGTCGGGGCGCTGACCGCGGAGGGGCCGGCCCGGCGCCGGGCGGGGCTCCTGCTGCTGACGGTCGCGGCGGTCGTCGTGGTCGTCGACCAGGCCGTGAAGGTCCTGGTGCTGGACACCCTCGTCCCCGGGCGCTTCGTGCCGTTCCTCGGCGACGCCGTCGGCTGGCAGCTGGTGTTCAACCCCGGGGCGGCGTTCGGCGTCCCGCTCCCGGCGCCCGTCTTCCCGGTCGCGACCCTGGTCGTCCTCGTGGTGGTGCTGCGGTCCCTCGGCGGGGCCGGGGCCGTCGGCACGCTGGCCCAGGGCCTCGTCATCGGTGGCGCCGTCGGGAACCTCGCGGACCGGGTCGTCCGCGCCGCGCCGGGCGAACCGCTCGGAGGCCTCGTCGTCGACTTCGTGGCCTGGGGGTCCTTCCCCCGGTTCAACGTCGCGGACGCCGCCATCACCGTCGGCGTGGTGCTCCTCCTCCTCGTG
>JAFMLG010000002.1:0-14757 GCA_017852335.1 Actinomycetota bacterium
CCTCCGTCGTGGCGTCGTCCAGGGCCTGCGCGTCCAGCACGAACTGCTCGGCGAGGGCGAGGCAGGCGCGGTCCACGGGCCCGATGCGCGGATCCGTCGTCCAGGCGGGGAGGGCCGCGACGCGGTCGGTGAGGTCCGCGGGGGCCGGTGCGACCGGCCCCGGCCCACCGTCCGCGTCACCGAGCAGGCCGGCGATCCGGACGAGGCAGAGATCGAGGGTCCCGGCCGGGAGCGCGGGGTGCGCGAAGACGCCGCGCAGGTACGCGTCCCAGGCCGCGGCCATGGCGGGGTGGGCGGCGGCGACGCGGGCGGGGACGGGGGCCATGCGCCTCAGACGACCCGGACCGGCATCGCCTCGGGCTCGAGCCCGAGGGCGACGATGGCCTTCCCGTCCGCGACGGCGCGGGCGACGGCGGCGACGACGGCCGTCCCGAGCGCCTCCCCGAGGACCGGGAGCTCCGAGGACGGGTCGCCCCCGGCCGGCACGTCGCGGACGCGCGCCCCCAGCCGGATCGCCGCGGCGGTGCGGTCGTCGAACCCCTCGGCACCGGCGGTCCGGACGCGGGCGACGTCCTCCTCGCCGACGCCGGCCTCGATGGCGTCGCGGCGCCGGACGTTGCGGCAGTACCGGCACCCGGTCAGCTCGGCGGTCGCGAGCCGGTTCAGCTCGTGGACCGCCGGCTCGGGGGCGAGGACCTCCGTCAGCTCGGCGAAGAACGCGGTCCGGAGCGCCGCGACCTCGGGCACGAGCGCGGCGAGGACCGGCCCCATCATCACGACGCCGTCGGCGTCGCGGGCCTCCGGCGGGACGGGCACGCGGGCCACGGTCGCCACGTCAGTCCTCCAGGTAGACGTCGTCGCCGTCACGGTACGCCGGACGGTTCATGACGAGGTAGGTCAGCGGCCCGTCGAGGTCGTACGGCGTCCCCGGGGGGAGCAGCACGACGTCGCCGTCGGCCAGCACGACCGGGTCGGCGTCGCCGACGCCGATCGTGCCGCCGCCGCGGAGCACGACGTACAGCCGGGCCGACGCGTCGGTCCGGAGCCGACGGTGGTGGCCCTCGAGCCGCACCCACGTCGCCGAGAGGTCGCCGGCGGGATCGGCGGCGTCGACGAGGCCGCGCAGCACCAGTCCGTTCGCGGGCTCGGCGACCTCGGGGAGGTCGGCGAAGCGCCGGAGGACGGCCCCGCCCGGCAGCGCGACGTCACGCTCGCGCGCGGTCACGGCGCGGTCCCCGGGCGGGGGGCGGCGACGCCGACGCTCCACCGCGCCGAGTACTGCACGAGGAACGGCACGGCGACCGCGAACAGGACCGTCCCGACCCCGATGGTCCCGCCGAGCCACCAGCCGAGGGCGAGGGACGACACCTCGAGCACCCCGCGCGTGACCCAGAGCGGGACGCCGCGGAGGGCCAGTCCCGTCAACAGCCCGTCCCGTGGGCCCGGGCCGAGCCCGGCGCCGATGTACAGCCCGATACCGAGCCCGATCGTGACGACGCCGACCACGTTCACGGCCAGTCGTGCCCCGAGGCCGGTCGGCACCCACGGCACCAGCAGCCAGGCGTCGACCATCAGCCCGACGCCGACGACGTTCACCACCGTCCCGAGACCCGGTCGCTGCCGCAGCGGGATCCAGGCCAGCATCGCGAGCGCCCCGACGAGGATCGAGGCCTGCCCGATCGTCAGCGGGGTGTTGAACGACACGCCCTGGTGGAGCGCCTCGTACGGCGAGAGCCCGAGCTCCGACCGGACCATCAGGGCCGTCCCGAACGCGATGATCCCGAGGCCCCCGAGCAGGCGCGGCAGGCGCCGCCGCAGCTCGGCCGCCGACGGGCGGCGCACCGTCTGGAGGGCCGCGACGTCGACGCGTCCGCGCCGAGGGGGCGCACCGCCGGTCCCGCCCGCCGGCGCGGTCACCACCAGGGACCCGCGCGGTCCAGGGCGTCCGCGTCGGTGCGATCGCCGAGCAGCTCGAGCCGCTGCAGCGCGAACGGGACGTTGCCGTTCCGCCAGACGTGGTCGTGGAACCGCCGCAGCGAGAACCCCTCCCCCTCGGCCCGGGCGACGTCCACGAGGAGCGCCATCAGCTCCTGCTTCCCGACGAGGTAGGTCATCGCGTGACCCGGGTTCGCGACGTACCCGACGGTCTCGCCGAAGGCGGTCCCCTCGTCCATCGGGACCTGCTCGACGAAGACGCGGGTCCCCTCCTCCAGCGTCAGCGCCCCCGTCGCGAGGCCGACGTCGACCTCGACGCGGAGCGCGCGGAGCCGGTTGAAGTTGTGGACGACCTCGCGCGACCGCGGCGCGTCGTCGAACAGGCCGGCCTGGAGCAGCAGCTCCTCGTCGTAGAACGCCAGCCCCTCGTTCGGGACCGAGTCGTAGTACCGCCGGCGGATCGGGTCGGGGTGCGCCCAGGCCAGCGCCAGCTGCTGGTAGTGCGCCCCCTCGTGCACGATGCCGAGCCGCGGGTCGCGGGCGTTCGCCGCGTAGAAGTACGGCAGGTCGGGTTCCGGGTCCGGCGTGTACGACACGCCGTCCTCGTCCAGCCGGCCGTCGCAGGTGAGGTCGTCGGTGACCCCGAGCCACCGCAGCGGCGCGAGGTACGGCGGCATCGGGGCCGTGAGGTAGTGCCGCAGCGAGGCCGGCTGGGTCAGCAGCCCCTCCCGCTCGTAGAACTCCCGGACCTGCTGCTCGAGGCGGGCCTGGTCGGCGACCTGGGTGGCGGCGTCCGGCGGCAGCGGCGGCAGCGGCACGTCGCGGTTGCGGTTGCGCTCGAGCAGCTCCCAGACGACGGCCCGCTCGCGCTCGCGTCGGGCGGCGAGGACGAGCGCCTCGGGGTCGCGCGGCAGCAGGGCGACGTGGTGCAGGAACCAGAGGAACCCGTCGCGGCCGACCGGCTCGAGGGCGGCCATGCCGTCGGCCTCGGCGGCCAGCCAGGTCCGCATCGCACCGAGGGCGGCGGCCGCGTCCCGGCCGGCGCCGGTCAGCGCGTCGCGCCGGTCCGCGTCGACGAGCGGGACCACCGCGGCGACCGAGGCGGCGACGGCGTCCTCGACGCCGTCGAGCAGGCGCGCCGCGGCTCGGGCCAGCGGGGCGACGCCGGCCCGCGCCAGGTTCCCGCGCGCCACCTCGAGCTGGGCCGGCACGGCGACGAGGACCGCGACGAGGTCCGTCTGCCGGCGTGCGTCGAGGGGCGGGGGCGGCAGCAGGAGGTCGAAGTACGGCCCGATCGCCTGCTCGACGAGGAGGACCGCGTCGCGCTCCCAGCCGCGGAGCCGGTCGAGCTCCCAGGTCACCCGGGCCAGGGCCGAGCCGAGCAGCCGGTGGTCGACCTCGGCCGCGACGTCGCCGTCGTCGGGCCGGACGGCCTCCCAGCGCCGGCGCAGCTCGTCGGCCCGGGCGCGGCGGTCGTCGACGGAGGCCGGCGTGATGGCCGGCAGCCACCCCGGCGCGCGGTCGACCCGCGGGATGTCGTCGGAGGTCCGGAAGCAGGTGGCGAGCCGCCACGTCCAGAGCTCGGCGCCGAGCGCCTGGACCTCGGTCATCCCGGGCACACGGACCCCCTCAGGCCGCGGCCGCGGCGGCGAGGAGGTCGTGGACCTCCCGCTCGTCGCCGGCGGTCCAGTCGGTGTCGACCACGACCTCGTCGACGCCGGCCCGGACCAGCGCCGGCAGCACCGCCGCGACGTCCGCGGCCCGGCCCTGCGACTCGATGACGCGGAGCACGACGCGCAGCGCCGCCGGATCGCGACCGGCCGCGGTCGCCGCGGCCCGCAGCCGCGTCACGCCGTCCGCGACGCCGTCGGGGTCCAGCTGCGAGACGCGCTGCAGGGCCAGCCAGCCGTCCTGCGCCGCGGCCCGGCGCAGGGCCGCGTCGCTCATGCCGCCGACGACGACCGGGACCGGGTGGGCCGGCGTCGGCTCGTGGATGACGCCGGCCGGGACGCGGACGTGGGCGCCGTCGAAGGCCGGCGGCCGCCCGGTCCAGGCGTCGCGCAGCACGGTCAGCGCCTCGTCCATCCGCCGGCCCCGGGCCGCGAAGTCCAGTCCGAGGGCCTCGAACTCCTCGCGGTACCACCCGGCGCCGACGCCGAGGGCGACCCGGCCCCCGGAGAGCCGGTCGAGGGAGGCGACCTGCTTGGCGAGCACCACCGGGTGCCGCAGCGGCAGCACCAGGACCGCGCACCCGATCTCGACCCGCTCGGTCACGGCCGCGGCCTGCGCCATCACCACCACCGCGTCGTACCACGGCGTGGTCACGTCCCAGCCCGGCGCACCGTCGTCGCTGAAGGGGTAGGTCGAGCGGTCCCACCGCTCGGTCATCACGACGTGGTCCGAGCACCAGATCCCGTCGAACCCGGCGTCCTCGAGGCGTCGGGCCAGCGCGGGCACGCCGAGATCGGCCGGAGCCGGACCGGCGCTGGGCAGCTTCGCCGAGATCCGCAGCGCCACGTCAGTCCCGGGCGACGAGGTCGTGGGAGTACTCGTTGAGGTTGACGCCGCCCTCGTCGGTGCAGACGATGATGTCCTCGACCCGGACGCCGACGCGGCCCGGCCAGAAGACGCTGGGCTCGATGGTGAAGGTCATGCCCGGCTCGAGCGGGGTCTCGTCCTCCTCCGAGATGTACGGCTCCTCGTGGACGTCGAGCCCGATGCAGTGGCCGGTGCGGTGGCGGAACCACTCGCCGTACCCGCCCTCGACGATGACCGCCCGGGTCGCGCGGTGCACGTCGGCCGCGGTCGCACCCGGACGGACGGCGTCGATCCCGGCCTGCTGCGCCGCCATGACGAGGGCGTAGACCCGCTCGTACTCCTCGCCGGGATCGCCGACGTGGATGGTCCGGCCGAAGTCCGAGCAGTACCCCTGCCAGACGGCGCCGAAGTCGAACGACACGCCCATCCCCGGGCGGAGCGGCTGCTGCGAGAGCCGGACGGTCGCGTCCCGCTGGTCCAGCGGCCCCATCGACCACACGGCCGTGTCGAACGACCACGTCCGCGAGCCGTTGCGCAGCAGGTGGTAGTTGACCTCCTCGGCCAGCTCGAGCTCGAGCACGCCGGCCGCGACGCGCGGCGACGTCTCGCCGAGCGTCGTGTCGACGATCGCGCAGGCCCGGCGCATCAGCTCGAGCTCCTGCTCGTCCTTGATGCGGCGCAGGCGGTTGACCAGCCGGGTCGCGTCGACGAGCCGGACGCCGGGGTACGCGGCGGTGACGCGGAGCATCGCCGAGCCCCAGGTCCGCGCGCCGACGCCGAACGCCCGGGTGGCCGGGAACCCGGCCGCGACGCGGGCGAACACGGCGTCGCCGTCGTCGGTCTCGTTCACGGTGACGACCTCGCCGGGGACGCCGGCGGGGAGGTCGAACTCGGTGACCATGCGGGGCAGGACGAAGACGGGGTCGCGCCCCGGGGCGAGGAACGCGCCGGAGGCCCAGCCGTGCGTGTAGTTCACCTCGCCGAACGTCGGGACCCGGCGGTGGATGCCGGTCAGGTACTCGAGGTCGGCCCCGATCGGCAGCCAGACGGCGTCGACGCCGGCCTCGGTCATCACCGCGTCGAAGCGGCGGCGGCGCCCGGCGTGGTCGAAGGTCACCGGTTCGATCGTCACGGTCGTCCCCCTGCGTCGTCGTCGGCGGCGGTGCCGGGCCGCCCCGCGACCGGGGCGCACGAACGACCGCTCGTTCGTCACGCTACCGCTCGCTCACCCCGCCACGGCGTCACGGACGCGGAGCGCCGGCTCCAGATCGAACGGTGCGGCGCACCGGAGGATGAGGTGGCGCGCACCGGCCGCGACGTACGCCGCGGCGTCGCCGGCCTCCTCGGGGGCGATGTGGATGGTCCGCTCGATCGCCGCGGGGTCGCGGCCCTCGACCTCGCACCACCGGTCGAGCACGCCGCAGAGCCGGGCGAACTCCTCCGGCGTGCCGTCGCCGTTCCACATGTCGGCGTACCGGGCGACGATCCGCAGCGTCACGCGCTCGCCGGTCCCCCCGATCAGGATCGGGAGACGGCCGATCGGCGGCGGGTTCAGCCGCGCCAGCCGGTACCGGATGCGGTGCAGGTCCGCCTCGAGGTCCCGCAGGCGCCCGCCGGCCGTGCCGTACGGGTACTCGTACGCGTCGTAGTCGCGCCGGGCCCAGCCGGACCCGATCCCGAGCACGGCCCGGCCGCCGCTGACGTGGTCGAGGGTCCGGGCCATGTCCGCCATCAGGTGCGGGTTGCGGTACCCGGTGCTCGCGACCAGCAGCCCGACGCTGACCCGCGAGGTGTCGCAGGCCAGCGCCGTCAGCAGCGTCCAGCCCTCGAAGTGCGCACCGTCCGGATCGCCGGTCAGCGGCGAGAAGTGGTCCCAGGTCCAGACGCTGTCGAGCCCGGCCTCGTCGGCGGCCCGGGCCGCGGCCCGCACCGCCTCGACGGTGGTGTGCTCCGGCCAGAGCTGCACCCCGACGCGGACGCGGTCCCCACCGCTCATGCGCCGGCCCCGGCGGCCGCGCGGGCCCGCAGCGCCGGGAGCACCCGGCGTCCGAGCAGGGTCACGGCCGCGACCGGGTCGGGACCGAGCGGCGGACCGAACGAGACGTGCCGGGCGCCGGCGTCGACGAGCTCCGCGGCCCGCGCCGTCACCTCGTCGGCGCCGCCGGCGATGCCGACGCGGAGCATGTCGGCCGAGACGCGGGCGACCATCGCCTCCTCGTCGCCCGCGGCCAGCGCCGCGGCGGCGGGACGGAAGTCCTCGGGCGCGACGCCGACGAGCGCCAGCGCGGACGGCGCCAGCGAGGGGCCGTAGTAGGCGAGCTTCGCCGCGAGCAGCCGCCGCGCCCGGTCGGGGTCGTCGTCGACCGCGACCCAGACGCAGGCGGCGAGGTCGAGGTCCTCGGGCGCCCGCCCAGCGGCCGCGAGCCCGGCGGCCACCTCGCGTCGGACGGTGCCCCAGTGCTCGGGCGGCAGCAGCAGCGGGAGCGCCCCGTCCCCCTCGGCCCCGGCCAGCCGGAGCATGCGCGGACCCATCACCCCGAGGTACAGCGGCGGGGGGTCGGGCAGCGGATCGATGCGGAGGCGGGCCTCGGCGGTCCAGCCGGCCCCCGTCCCGCCGACGTCGACGGGCCGCCCGCCGGCCAGCAGGATCCGGACCGCCCGGACGGCCTCGGCCGTCCGGGCGAGCGGCTCGTCGCGGCGCAGCCCCGCCCAGGAGAGGAACCGCTCGGCCCCGGCGCCGAGCCCCATGAGGAACCGTCCGTGCGTCACCTCCTGGAGGGTGGCGGCGAGCATCGCGAGCTCGGACGGGTGGACCGAGTAGGGGTTCATGATCCCGACGCCGAGGTGGAGCCGGCGGGTCCGGTGCGCGGCCGCGGCGACCATGACCGGCGCGGCCCGCAGGGTCAGGTCGTGCGAGACCCAGACCTGGTCGAAGCCGGCGTCCTCGGCCGCCTCGGTCAGCTCGGCGTAGGTCCGCGCGTCGACGTCGTTGTTCAGCCGGATGCTGGCACGGAGGTGCGTCACCCGTCCCCGCCCTCGCGGCCCGCGTCGGGGAGGACCTCGGCCTCGACCTCGACCTCGACGACCGCGCCATCGCCGAGCAGCGCCGCGACGTACACGGTCGTGTTGGCCGGGGCGACCGCGCCGAGCGCCTCGCGGTGCGCGTCGGCCGCGGCCCGCCAGTCCGCGGTCGGCGCCAGCAGCACGCGGGTCCGCACGACGTCCTCGACCGTGCCGCCGAGCGCGACCACGGCGTCGAGCGCGTGGGCCAGCGCGGCCCGCGTCTGGCGTCCCGTCTCGTCGGGTCCGCCCATGGCGTCGCCGGCCACCGTCGTGCCGCTGACCTCGATGCGCGTCCCGCGCCGCACGGCCCGTGCGTAGCCCGCCGAGCCCTCGAGCGCGGTGCCGTCGCGGTGGTGCCGCGTGGTCATCCCGGTCCCCCGTCGCCCCGCCGCGCCGAGCGGGACGTGTATGAGCGTTCGTTCGTCGCGTTCGTCAGTGGAGGCTAGCCTCCGGGCCTCGCGCGGGACGAGCGCGACGCGGTGGGGAGGATCGCGATGGGACTGCGGGCGTTCCTCCGGTTCACCGCGGGCCGCCTCGTCGCGTTCGTCGTCCTCGCCGTCGGCGTGACGCTCATCTCCTTCGTCGTCACCAACCTCGTGCCCGGCGATCCGGTCGCCGCGGCGCTACCGGACCTCGCGCTCGACGACCCCGAGATCGTCGCCGCGTACCGGGAGAAGTACGGCCTCGACCAGCCGCTCCCCGTCCAGTACCTCGTCTACCTCGGGAACGTCGTCCGGGGTGACCTCGGCACCTCCATCATCGGCGGTCAGCCGGTCGCGACGCTGCTCGGGCAGTACGTCCCCGCGACCCTCGAGCTCGCGATCCTCGCCGTCATCCTCTCGGCGATCGCCGGCGTCGCGTTCGGGACGCTCGCCGCCTTCTTCCGCGACCGGCTTCCGGACCAGGTCCTGCGGGTGTTCTCGCTGGTCGGCGTCTCGATGCCGGTGTTCTGGCTGGCCCTCGTCGCGTTCTACTTCCTCTCGTTCCGGCTCGGCATCTTCCCCGGCATCGGCCGCCTCACACCGGGGACGCCGATGCCGCCGCGCGTGACCGGGATGGTCACCGTCGACTCGCTGCTGGCCGGGGACGTCGCGACGTTCCAGGACGGCCTCGGCCACCTCCTGCTGCCGGCGCTGGTGCTGGCCGCCTACACCGTCAGCCTCCTGACGCGGTTCACGCGGTCCGCGGTCCTCGAGGTCCTGAACGAGGACTTCGTCCGGACGGCGAGGGCGAAGGGCCTGTCCGGCGTCGCGATCGTCGCGCGGCACGTGCTCCGCGCCGCCCTCGCGCCCATCATCACGGTGGCCGGCGTGCTGTTCGGGTCGATCCTCTCGGGGACGGTGCTCGTCGAGACGATCTTCTCCTGGCCCGGCATCGGGCAGTACGCGTTCCGGAGCGCGACGAACCTCGACCTCCCGTCGATCATGGGGGTCAGCCTCTTCGTCGCGGTCGTCTACATCACGATCAACTTCATCGTCGACGTGCTGTACAGCGTCATCGACCCCCGCGTGAGGCTGCGATGAGCGACGAGGCCCCGGCGGTCCCGCCGGCCGACGCCGAGGACCGCGAGGGCGGCGCCCGTCCGCGACCCATCCGCGGCATCTGGCGCCAACCGCTCGCCATCGTCGGCATCGCCCTGATCACGACGTGGGTCGTGCTCGCCGTCCTCGCCGGGTTCCTCGCCCCCTACGACCCGCTGTCGCAGGAGCTGCCCCGGTTCCTCGAGCCTTCGGCCGCGCACCCGTTCGGCACCGACGGGCTCGGGCGCGACGTCCTGAGCCGGGTCCTGTACGGCGCCCGCATCTCGCTCCCGATGGCGGTGCTGCTCGTCACGGCGTCGGGGACGATCGGATCGGTCCTCGGTGCGGTGGCCGGGTACTTCGGCGGCTGGATCGACGAGGTCGTGATGCGCCTGGTCGACCTGTTCTTCGCGTTCCCGACCATCATCCTCGCGATGGCGATCGCGGCCGCCCTCGGCCCTGACCTTCAGAACGCCGTGCTGGCGATCGTGGTCGTGTCCTGGCCGACCTACGCCCGCGTCGTCCGCGGGCTGGTGCTGACGCACCGCGACTCGGACTACGTCCGGGCGACACGGCTGCTCGGCGCCTCGTCGCGACGGACGCTGGTCCGCGACGTGATGCCGAACGTGGTCGGACCGGTCCTCGTCCTCGCCACCCTCGAGCTCGGCAACGCGGTGCTGCTGCTTGCCGGCCTCTCGTTCCTCGGGCTCGGCGCCCGGCCCCCCAGCCCCGAGTGGGGGGCGATCGTGTCGGAGGGGTCGCGGACCTTCGACCGGTGGTGGATCGGGACGTTCCCGGGGCTCGCGATCCTCTCCGTGGTGATGGCGTTCAACTTCCTCGGGGACACCCTGCGCGACGCGCTCGACCCGCGGACGGCCCGCGCCATCCGGGGCCGCGAGTGAGCGCGCCGGCGACGGGCGTCGACCCGACCGCGACCGGCCTGCTCGAGGTCCGCGGGCTGACGATCGACCTCCCCGGGCACGGCGGCCCCATCCGCATCGTCGACGGCATCGACCTCGACGTGACCCGCGGCCGCGTCCTCGGGATCGCCGGCGAGTCGGGCAGCGGCAAGACGATGACGGCGCTGGCGCTGCTCGGTCTGCTCCCCCACGGGGCGGTGACGGGCGGCACGGCCCGGTTCGGCGACCGCGACCTGCTGACGCTCGGCCGCCGGGAGTGGCGCGACGTCCGCGGCGACGACATCGCCGTCGTGTTCCAGGACCCGATGACCGCCCTGCACCCGATGCTCACGGTCGAGCGCCAGCTGACCGAGCACGTCCGGCGGCACCTCGGGGTCGGCCGGCGCGAGGCCCGCGACCGCGCGGTCGAGCTGCTCCGCAAGGTGCAGCTGCCGGACCCCGTCGGCGCCCTCGGCAACCACCCGCACCAGTTCTCGGGCGGCATGCGCCAGCGCATCGCGATCGCGATGGCGCTGGCCTGTGACCCGGCGCTCCTGATCGCGGACGAGCCGACGACGGCGCTGGACGTCACGGTCCAGGCCGGGATCCTGCGCCTGCTGAAGCAGCTCTGCGAGGAGGCCGGCCTCGCGGTCATCGTCGTGACGCACGACCTCGGGGTCATGTCGACCGTCTCGGACGAGCTGGCGGTGTTCTACGCCGGCCGCGTCGTCGAGCAGGGCCCGACGGCGGACCTGCTCCGCGACCCGCGGCACCCCTACACGCGGGGGCTGCTGGACTCGCTCCCGAACCCGGACCGGCCCGACGAGCCCCTCACCCCGATCGAGGGCGCTCCGGCCACCCCCGCGAACCGTCCGTCGGGCTGCGCGCTCCACCCCCGGTGCGCCTGGGCGACGGCGGCCTGCGCGACGGACGTCCCGGCGCTGGTCGACGTCGGCGGCGGACGCCGGCTGGCCTGTCCGCCGGACCCGCTGCGGGGTGCGGCGTGAGCGTCCTCGAGCTGCGCGACGTCGTCGTCGACTACCCCCGCCGCCACCTCCCGACCGTCCGGGCCGTCGCCGGCGTCTCGCTCGACGTCGGCGCCGGCGAGATCGTCGGGCTCGTCGGTGAGTCCGGCTGCGGCAAGTCGACCCTCGGTCGGGCCGCGGTCGGGCTGATCGCCCCGACCGCCGGCGAGGTCCGGTTCGAGGGTCGGACGCTGGCGCCGCTCGGGCGCGGGGCCCGCGACCCCCGGGACCGCCGGCTCCAGATGGTGTTCCAGGACCCGACGTCCTCGCTGAACGGCCGCCGCCGCGTCGGGGACCAGATCCGGGACGGACTGCTGCTGGCGGGGGACGGCGACGCCGGCCCGGCCCGTATCGGCGAACTGCTGGAGCGCGTCGGGCTGCCCGCCCGGGCGGCGTCGCGGTACCCGCACGAGTTCAGCGGCGGCCAGCGGCAGCGCATCTGCATCGCCCGGGCCCTGGCCGCCTCGCCCAGCGTCATCGTCGCCGACGAGCCGATCTCGGCCCTCGACGCCTCGGCCCAGGCCCAGATCGCGAACCTCCTCTCGGACCTTGCCCGTGACCTCGGGGTCGGGATGCTGTTCATCTCCCACGACCTCGCGATCGTGCGGCACGTCGCCGACCGCGTCGCGGTGATGTACCTCGGCCGCGTGGCCGAGACGGGACCGACGGAGGCCGTCTGGTCCGGTCCGAGCCACCCCTACAGCCGGGCCCTGATCGGGGCCGTCCTCCGCGCCGACGGCTCGGGCGGCCTGCCCGAGGCCCTGCCCGGCGACGTCCCGGACCCCGCCGACCCGCCGCCGGGCTGCCGGTTCCAGACCCGGTGCCCGCTGGTCGAGGACCGCTGCCGGGCCGAGGAACCCCCGCTGGTCCCCCTGGGGACGGCCGCGGACCGCGAGGTCGCCTGCTGGGTCGCCGGGGCCCCCGCGGGGACGGCCGGGAGCCTCCGACCGCAGTAGTCAGCCGGGACCCCGTTCGGCTAACATCCGATGCCCCTCGTCACGAACGAGTGTCCGTTCACCGAGCGGGCCGGGTGCGGGGACCGAGCCGATGGGGCGCCGTGCGGCCCCCACTGACCCAAGGAGAAGCACGTGCGATTCCGCCGAACGCGCATGGTCGCGCCGGTGCTCGCCGTCGCCCTGCTCGCCGCCGCCTGCGGCGGCGGGGACGAGGCGGCCGAGCCCGAGGCCCCGACCACCGAGGAGAGCGCGGACGACACCGCCGAGGACGCCGGACCGGTCGAGGCGCCGGCCGACGCCACGCTGGTCGTCGACCGGAACTTCGACCTCGTCACCAACGACCCGCACCGCCAGTTCGAGGCGACGGGCACGATCGTCCACCACGCGGTGTACGACACGCTGCTCGCGTTCCCGACCCCGGACATCACCCAGCCGCAGCCGAACGTGGCCGAGTCGTTCACCGTCAACGACGACGCGACCGAGTTCACGTTCACCATCCGGCAGGGCATCCTGTTCCAGGACGGGACCCCGCTGACCGCGGCCGACGTCGAGTACTCGATCAACCGACTGGTGAACCTGAAGGCCCGCCCGTCCTTCATCGTCGCCGGCTTCTCGGCCGAGGCGACCGGTGAGTACGAGGTCGTCGTCCGGACCGAGAAGTCCAACCCGGCCGTCCCGTTCATCCTGACGAACTCGTCGGCGGCGATCGTGAACAGCGCGCTGGTCTCGGCCAACGGCGGCTCGGCCGCGGCCGACGCCGACGCGACCGACACGGCGCAGGAGTGGTTCGACACGACCGGCGCGGCCGGCTCCGGGTCGGGCGCGTACTACGTCGAGTCGTTCGACGTCGAGACCGAGGTCGTCCTCGTCCGCAACGAGAACTACTGGGGCGAGCGTCCCGACTGGCCGCGCATCGTGCTGCGCAACGCGCTGCCGTCCGTCCAGGCCCTGAACGTCCAGTCCGGCGACAGCCAGCTGGCGCTCGACATCCCGGGCGACAACCTCAGCACCATCCCGGACACGCTGCAGATCGTCAGCGAGCCCGCGACGGTGACGTTCTTCATCTTCTCGAACCAGAACCCCGAGATCTCCGAGTTCACCTCGAACCCGGACTTCGTCGAGGCGGTCCGGTACGGGGTCGACTACGACTCGATCGTGGAGCTGGCGGGCGCCGGCGTCCGGCAGGCCTGCGGGCTGCTGCCGAACATGCTGCTCGGCGCCCTGCCGGACGACGCGTGCGTGACGCGTGACCTCGACCGGGCCCGCGCGGCCTTCGAGGCCTCGGGCGTCGGCGACACCGAGATCCTGCTCGGCTTCCCGAGCGACTTCGGCGCCAACGGCCTCACCTTCACGCCGCTCGCGGAGCGCGTCCAGGCGAACCTGGCCGAGGTCGGCATCAACGTCGTCCTCGACGGCAAGCCGATCGCGACGTCGCTCCAGGAGTACCGCGACGGGACCCAGCCGATGGGCCTCTGGCTCTGGAACGCGGGCTACCCCGAGCCGTCGTACTACCTGGCGTTCTCGCCGGGCGCGACGGTCGGCCTCCGGGCCGGGTGGCCGGCCGAGTCCGACCCGGCCGGCATCGCCGCCGCCGGGACGGCCGCCAGCACGATCGTGGACGACGCCGCCCGCGGCGCCGCCTACACGGACTGGGAGCGTCAGCTCCAGGCCGACGGCCCGTACGTGCCGCTGATCCAGCCGTCCACGTCGCTGGTCGCCCAGCCGATCGTGACGGACCTCGAGTTCCACCCCACGTACATCGTGGACCTCGGGCGTCTCGGCTACGGCGGCTGAGCACCATCCGCACCGCGGCGGCGGCCGCCGGGCCCTCGGGTCCGGCGGCCGTCGCCTTCCGGCGGGTCCCACGACGGGCATGACGGGAGGGGGACGACGATGACGGGGGACGACCTCGCCATGCGACTGCGGCGCATCGAGGACCGTGCGGAGATCGCCGGCCTCGTCCACGCCTACTGCGACCGGTTCGACCGCAACGACCCCGAGGGGGTCGCGGCGCTGTTCACCCCGGACGCCCGCATCGACTACAACCCCGACACGCCCGACCTCCGCGGTGACGGCCTGGCGGCCGCCATCGCCGTCGGGCTCCGCGACACCTTCCTCGCGACCAGCCACCACGTCTCCAACCTCGAGGTCGTCCTCGAGGGCGCGGACGCGGCCCGCTCCACCTGCTACCTCGACGCCTGGCACCGGTACCGCGACGGCTCCCCCGACGGGTTCCTCTGGGGGCGGTACGAGCACCGCTACCGGCGCACCGCCGGGGGGTGGCGCATCACCGAGCTGGTGCTGCGCGGGCACGGCACGATCGACTTCCACCGCACCCGCATGCACGGCATCGACCGGAGGGACTGAGATGGAGCCCTGGACCGCCGCGGTCGCCGTCGCCGCCCTGGTCGGACCGGTGCTGGCCGGCGTCGTCGTCGCGCGGGCGGCCCGGGCCCGGGAGCGCCGGGCCCGCGTCACCGAGCTGCTCCTCCCCTTCCTGTCCGAGCCCATGGCGACCACGCGGCGGGCCGCCTGGGCCTTCCTCGAGGCCGAGGGCGACGCGGTCCGTCCGTTCGCGTCGTACGTGCAGGACGACCCGGCCTACCGCGACCCCGAACGACGTCCCGGCGTGGTCGAGCTGCTCCGGGTGGTGCTGTGGCTGCGCACGGTCGTCGACCTGCGTCGGGCGGGCGCGCTGGACGCCCGGCTCGACGCCGAGCTGCTCGCTCCGCACGTCCGGGCCTGGGCCGGCTACACCGAGCGCATCGCCCGGGCCAGCGCCGACGACCCCGGTGGGGCCGACCTGTTCGCCTGGCGGCGC
>JAFMLG010000002.1:14989-34844 GCA_017852335.1 Actinomycetota bacterium
GCGGCCTCCAGCAGCGCCAGCTCGCGGTGCAGCCGGTCCGCGACCGGGTTGAGGTCGGCCCCGACCGCGATCCGCACGCCGGCCGCCCGCGCGAGCGCCAGCGAGGCGGCGTGGCGGTCCCGGACGGCCCGGGCGCGGGCCAGCGAGTGCGCCGGCCATCCCTCGCCGTCCCCCGAGGCGATGAACGCGTCGTCGTGGGTCACGCCGATCGTCGGGACCAGCCACGTCCCGGCGGCGGCCATCGCCGCCACGGCGGCCTCGTCCAGGGCGTAGCCGTGCTCGATCGAGCGGCCCCCGAGCGCCGCGAAGCGCTCGGCCGCGCGGGCCCCACCGCAGTGGGCGGCGACCGGGACCCCGCGCTGCGTCGCCGTCCCGACGACGGCGCGCAGCTCGTCGTCGGAGAGCTGCTGCCCGTCGACGGTCTCGTGCTCGCTCGCGAGGCCGCCGGTCAGCATGACCTTGATCCAGTGGGCGCCGCGCTCGACCTCGCTCCGGACCGCCCGGGCCATCGCGTCCGGACCGTCCGCGACGTGCATGTCGCCCGTCCCGACGGCGCGACGGGGATGGAAGGTCCCGTGCCCGCCGGTGGTCCGGATCGCCCGTCCGGCGCCCCTCAGCCGTGGGCCCACGGCCTCGCCCGCGGCGAACGCCCGGCCCCAGGCGAGGTCGATGCCGTCGGCCTCGTCGAGGCACCGCACCCCGGTGACGCCGGCCGCGACCGCGTCCGCGAGGTTCCGGCCCGCGCGGATCGTCCGCTCGGCCGTCGACTCGAAGAACCACGCACCGCCCGGCGCGTAGAACGCCTCGCCGGGATGCACGTGGCAGTCCCAGAGGCCGTACAGCAGGGTCGCGCCGTCCGCGTCGAGCTCCGCGGCCCCCGTGGTCCCGTCGTCCACCGCGAGCAGACCGTCCCGGACCAGCAGGTCGGTCCGGGTCGTGGCACCGGTGGCCGTGTCCAGCCACGTCCCGCCGCGGACGCGCAGCGGCGGCCCGCCGGGGCCGCCGGCCGCCGGGGCCGGGGCGCCGTTCAGGCGCGGAGCCGGGTGCGGAGCTCGCCGAGCAGGTCGATCGACTGCCGCGTCAGGACGTCGTCGACCAGCGGGTACTTCGAGCGGAACATGATCACGAGGTTCTCGCCGACGAGGTCCCGAACCTGCGACAGCACCGGGAACAGGTCGTCGGGGGTGCCGAGCAGCAGCTCGCCCTTCCGCTGCTCGATCTGCTCGGGCGTCATGCGGTCCGGGTGCCAGTCGGCGTACTCCTCGGGCGCGAGGCCGTACCAGTCGCCGTACACCCTGCGCGTCATCATGTAGGCCTCGGCCAGCGCCGCCCAGGCCGCGTCCCTGCCGTCGGGGTGCAGGAAGCCGCCGACGTTCAGCGAGAAGTGCGGGGCCCCGGTGTCCCGACCGTGCCGGGCCAGGGCCTCGCGGTAGATGCGGACGGCGCTCTCGACGCGCTCGAGCAGGCCGCGGTTGCGACCGTCGCCACCCTCGTACGACTCGGAGTCCGTGCCGGCGTCCATGCAGAACCGGTCACCGAGGCGGGCGCAGCGGTCGATGGCGTCGGGGTGATGGCCGCCCATCATGATCGGTGGGCCACCGGGCTGGACGGGCTTCGGCGTGACGTCGATCCCGTGCCGCTGGTAGATGCGGCCGTCGTACTCGACCGTCCCCTCGCCCCAGGCCTGGCGGCAGATCTCGATCAGCTCGACCGTGCGACGCACCCGCTGCTTCCGGGTGCCGCCGAACCCCTCGTACTCGACGTCGCGGTACCCGATGCCGAGCCCGAGCTGGAACCGGCCACCCGAGAGCACGTCGAGGAACGCCGCGTCCTCGGCCATCCGGATCGGGTCGTGGAGCGGCGCGAGCGCGAGTCCCAGCCCGACCACGATCCGCTCGGTCGCCTGGACCATCGCGGCCGCGTACGGGGCGACCGAGCCGACGAAGTTCGCCGGGTGGAAGTGGTGCTCGCTGACCCAGACGCTGTGGAGGCCGGCCCGCTCGGCGTGGACGACCTGCGCGATCGACTCGCGGAGGGTCTCCGAGTGGTCCAGCCCCGTCCCCGGGTGCCACTCCCCCGAGAACACGCCGAGTCCGAGCTCCACCGCCATGGTCGCCTCCGGAGCCCGCCGGCGCACGCGTCCCGCGGACGAGGGCGGACCCTACTGCCAAGTACGAACGCTCGCTCGTTATGCTGCCGCAGGGCCCACGGGCCACGACCGTCGGGGGGCGGCATGAATCTGCTCGCGCACGTGACCGCCGACGAGCCGGTCGGCGCCGCGGCGCTCCTGGGCCTCGGCGACCCCGACGACCTCGCGGCCTTCCGGTCGCTCGAGGACCGCGTCTGGGACGCCACCACCCTGGCCGCGGCGACCCTCGAGTCGGTCCGGGTCCGGTGCGCCGACCTCCGCGGCTGCGCGTTCTGCGCCTCGGTCCGGATGTCCGGCGCGGTCGCGGACGGCCTCACCGAGGCGGAGCTGGCACGACAGGGCGACCCCGACGCCGACGCCGACGCGACGCTGCCGGCCGACCGACGGGCCGCCCTCGTCCTGGTGCGGGCGTACCTGGTCGAGGCCGCCCCGCCGCCCGACCCCGTCCGGGCCGACCTGCTCGCGGCGCTGGGACCCGCAGGGGTCGTCGAGGTCCTCGTCGCCTGCGCGGCCTTCGCCTCGGCGGACCTCCGGATCGCGCTCGGCGACAACCGCCCCGCGCGGTCGACCCTGATCCCCCGCGAGCACCAGCAGCGACCGCGACCGGCCGGCGCCGCCGGCTGGCCCGTCCTGGACGGCCCGGTGCTCTCCCCCACGACGACGCTGCCGCACCTCGCACCCGCGCTCGCCGCCGCGGTCGCCGACCGCCGGGCGCGGCTGCTCACGCGCGACGAGGTCCCCGGACCGCTCCTCGCGGCCTGCGCGGTCCGATCGGCCCAGCTGCTCGGAGCGCCCGACCGGGGTCCGGTGGCGGACCTCCTGGCCCCACCGGACGTCCGCGGCGACGTCGACCCGACCGCGGTGCGGGACTGGACGCGGACCATGTCGGCGGACGAGCGCGTCGTCATGGCCTTCGCCGAGCAGCTCTGGGTCGATCCCGCCGGCCTCGACGCGACCGTCGTCGCCCCGGCCCGGGTGCTCCTCGGGGACCCCGGCCTCGTCCGCCTGACCTGGGACCTGATCTGGATCGCGCAGCTGCAGCGGCTGGCCGCGGTCCTCGGCACGGAGGTGCCCGCATGAACGACCCGACCGACCGGGCGGCGTTCGTGACCGGTGCGGCCCGCGGCATCGGCCGTGCCGTCGCGCTCCGGCTCGCCGCCGAGGGACGCACCGTGTTCGCCGCGGACCGCGACCTGCCCGAGCCGGCGCCGGGGGTCCGACCGGTCGCCGTGGACGTGACGGACTGCGAGGCCCTCGGCGCGGCGATCGCGGAGGCCGACGACGCGGTCCCGCTCGACGTCCTCGTCAACAACGCCGGCATCGGCTTCGCCGAGCCGCTCGCGACCATGACCCCCGAACGCTTCGACCTGCTGATGGCCGTGAACGTCCGTGCGGTCTACTTCGGCATCCAGGCCGCCGCCGCCGTCATGGCCCCCCGGGGCCGGGGCAGCATCGTGAACCTCGCCTCGACCTCGGCCTTCGCCGCCTCCGGCAGCCCGATGACGGCCTACGACACGTCGAAGGGCGCCGTGCGGATGATGACGACGACCGTCGCGCGCGAGCTCGCGCCGGCCGGCCTCCGCGTCAACGCCGTCGCACCGGGCACGATCGACACCGACCTGACGCGGAGCATCGCCGCCGACCAGGCGGCCCTCGACGAGCTGGTCGCACGACGCATCCCGCTCGGACGCCTCGGCGTCCCGTCCGACATCGCCGCCGCGGTGGCGTGGCTCGCCTCCGACGAGGCCGCGTACGTGACCGGTCAGACCCTCGTCGTCGACGGGGGCCGGCTCACCTGATCCCGTCGACCACCGCGCGGGCGGCGCCGAACAGCAGCGACGTTGCGCTCGAGCAGCTGACCAGCCGGACGCCGGCGGCGCCGAGCGTCCGGGCCAGCCCGATCTCCGGCGCCCAGACGCCGGTCGCGACCCCGGCGGCGTCCGCGCGGGCCACGACGTCGCGGACGGCCGCGAGGACGTCCGGGTGGCCGACGTCCCCCGCGAGACCGAGGTGCTGCGCCAGGTCGAAGGTCCCGACGAACACGACGTCGAGGCCGTCGACCGCGAGGACGTCGTCCAGCGCCGCGAGGCCGGCGGGCCCCTCCACCTGCACCCCGACCAGCGGCCGACGCGCGGTGCGGTGCGACGGGAACGCCGTGGCGCCGTAGGCGGCGTCCCGGACCATCGGGGCCGCGCCCCGGACCCCCTCCGGCGCGTACCGGACGGCGGCGACCGCGGCGGCCGCCTCGGTCGCCGAGCGGACGTCGGGGACGAGGACCCCGGCGGCGCCGGCGTCGAGCGCCGGACCGATCTCGTCGGCGAGCCGGACGCGGACCACCGGCTCGGCCCCGCCGACGACGGTCGCGCGGACGAGGTCCGGCAGCGCCGCCGGCCCGAACTCGCCGTGCTCCAGGTCCAGCAGGACGACCTCGAACCCGGCGCGACCGAGCAGCTCGGCCAGGGACGGGTCCCGCAGCGAGAGCCAGGTCGCGAGGACCGCGCCCCCGTCCCGGAGCCGGGCGACCGCGCTCACGTCCAGCCCTGGACGTACTGGCGCGGGACGTCGACGGCGTCCGGCCGGCCGAGCGCGACCGCCGCGGTCCGCGGGAAGTACGGGTCGCGCAGCGCCTCGCGGGCGAGCAGGACGACGTCGGCCCCGCCGTCGGCGACGATCGCCGCGGCCTGCTGCGGCTCGGTGATCAGACCGACGGCCGCGGTCGGGACGTCGACCTCGCGCCGGATCCGCGCCGCGAACGGGACCTGGTAACCGGGCCCGGTCGGGATCGGGACGCGGGCGGTCCCGCCGGAGCTGCAGTCCACGAGGTCCGTGCCGAGGTCGCGGAGCCGCCGGGCCAGCTCGACCGAGCCGTCGAGGTCCCAGCCGCCCTCGATCCAGTCCGTCGCCGAGATCCGGACCGCCAGCGGCAGCTCGTCGGGCAGCGCCCCGCGGACCGCGGCCGCGACCTCGAGCAGCAGTCGCATCCGCCCCTCGGCGTCACCGCCGTAGGCGTCCGTCCGACGGTTCGAGACCGGCGAGAGGAAGCTGTGCAGGAGGTAGCCGTGCGCGGCGTGGACCTCGACCATGCGGAACCCGGCGGCGACGGCCCGTGTCGTCGCCGCCGCGAACGCGTCGACGATGCGGCCGATACCGGCCTGGTCCAGCTCCTCGGGGATCGGGTAGCCGTCGGCGAACGGGACGGGGCTCGGACCGACGACCGGCCAGGCGCCGTCCTCGGGCCGCAGCGGCCCGGGATCGACCCAGGGCAGCCCCGTCGAGGCCTTCCGGCCGGCGTGGGCCAGCTGGATCGCCGGGACGGCACCGGCCGCGGCGACCGACCGCACGACGCGGGCCCAGGCCTCGGTCTGGGCGTCGTTCCACAGCCCGGGGCAGCCGGGCGAGATCCGACCCTCGGGCACGACACCGGTCGCCTCGGCGATGACCAGCCCGAACCCGCCGACGGCCCGCGAGGCGAGGTGGACCAGGTGCCAGTCGTCGGGGACGCCGTCGACGGCGGAGTACTCGCACATCGGGGCGACGCCGAGCCGGTTGCGCAGCGTCACGCCCCGCAGGGTCAGCGGGTCGAAGAGGTCGGTCATCGTCGGCTCCGTGGCTCGGTCGCGGCCCGGAGGCCGATCGGGGGGCGCCCGACACGGTTCGACGCTAGCGAACGCTCGCTAGTGTCCCGCCATGCCCGCCCCCGTCATCGGCATGATCGGCCCCGTCGCCGGCCCCGAGGGCGTCGTGATGGGCCCGATGGTCACGGCGGCGCGGTCGGCGCTGGCCGACGCGATCGCCGCGGGCCGTGCCGACCCGGCGATGCGGCTCCGGGTCCTCGACGACGACCGCGATCCGGACCGGGCCCGACGGCACGTCACCGCCCTCGCCGCCGACCCGGCCGTCGTCGGTGTCGTCGGGCCGAAGAACTCCGGGAGCGCGCTGGCCTGCCGGGACCTCGCGGACGGGACCGGCCTGCCGCTGCTCCTGCCGGCGGCGACCGCGGTCGCGCTCGACGGTCCGGGCCCGGTGCTGCGGCTCTGCGCGACCGACGCCGACGTGGCCGCGACGGCGACCGACGTGCTGCTCCTCCTCGGCCCGGGGCCCGTCAGGGTGGAGGCCGACGACACGCCCTACGGCCGCGGACTGGCCGCGGCGGTGACGGCCGCCCTCGCCGCGCGCGGCGTGGACCCCGACGCCGGCCCGCCCGTCGACGGGACGGTGTTCCTCGCGATGGGCGAGGTCGAGCAGGCCGAGCGGATGCGCGTGCTGCGGGCCGCCGGCTCGACGGCCGCGTTCGTCGGCGCCGAGGGCGGTCCCGGCGCGCCCCTCGCGGCCCTGGCCGGGACGGCGGGCGAGGGGGCGTGGCAGTGCTACCCCGGCGCCGACGCGCCCGGCGCGGTCGCGGTCTACACGGCGGAGGTCGCGGACGCCGTCGACGCCCTCGTGGACGCGGCCGCCGGGGACGGGGATCGAGCGGCCGTCCTCGCCCGGCTGCGGGCCGGATCGGGCCGGCCCGGCCGGACCGGCCCGGTGCGCTTCGGGCCCGACGGTCGCCGCGAGGGCGCGCGCGTCAGCCTCTGGCGCCTCCGGGACGGCCGCAGCGTGCCCGCGGAGGCGCCGGACTAGGCCTCCGGGAGCTCCAGGTAGGTCCGGAGGAACCGGTCGACGTCCGCCCAGAGCCGGCGCGTGTTGTCCCGCCCGTAGACGTAGTAGTGCTCGCCGTCGTAGGTCCGGTACTCGAACGGCTTGTACTCGCGCTGCATCGCCTCGGCGAAGCGGCGCGACGCGTCGGACTGCGGGAACCGGCCGACGCCGTGCGCCATGAACAGCGGCGTCCCGGCGTCGCGGACGCGGAGGATCGACGAGGCCCGCTCGTACACCTCGCGATCGGCGACCGGATCGCCGAGCTCCTTGCGGAGCAGCTGCTGGTGGCGGTACTCCTGCTCCTCCATCATGTGGAGGAAGTCGCCGTACCCCGACAGCGCCGCGGCCGCGGCGAACTCGCCGGGCGCCAGCGTCACGGCCCCCATCGACATGATGCCGCCGTAGGACAGCCCCGTGACCGCCAGCCGCGCCGCGTCCACCTCGGGCAGCCCGCGCAGGTACGCCGCGCCGCGCACGACGTCCCGGAGGTCGCCACCCAGCCAGTCGCGGTCGTTCGCCTCCTCGAAGGCCCGGCCGTACCCCGAGCTGCCCCGGATGTTCGGCAGCAGCACGGTGTAGCCGCGCGCCGCGAGGAACTGGGCGTACGGCTCCCAGGTCGGGAACCACTGCATCGTCGGGCCGCCGTGGACCAGCACGACCCCGGCGCCGTTCGGGGCCGCACCGACGTCGGTCGGCCGGAGCAGGAACGCCGGGATGCGCAGCCCGTCCTCGCCCTCGTACGCGATCCGGGACGGCGTCCCGAGCCGTGCCTCGACGGCCGCGGGGACCGACCGCGTCAGGCGGCGGACCTCGCCCGTCGCGACCTCGACGACGTGGAGGTCCGCGGCGTGCGTCGGCCGGGCCAGCGAGAACGCGACGCGGGTGCCGTCGGGCGACCAGGACGGGGCGGCGCAGACGCCGTCCCCCGGGGCGACGAGATCGCGGACCGTGCCGTCCCGGACGTCGACGAGGATCAGCCCGACCGAGGCGTCGCGGTTCGACGTCATGACGACGTGCGAACCGTCGGGCGACCAGCAGGGCTCGCCCTGATCCGCCTCCGCCGGCGCGAGGGGCCACGCCTCCCCGCCCTCCGCCCGGACGGCCCAGACGTTGATCCAGTCCGAGCGGTACGACCGGAACAGGACGGTGCCGCCGTCGGGCGCGACCCGGGGGGTCCCGAAGACGCGGCCGTACTGGTAGTCGAAGAAGCGCGTGTCGTGGACGAGCACCCGCTCGTCCGCGACGCCGCCGCCGGCCGGGACGCGCACGACGAGGTGCTCGGTCCAGGTCGCGTCGAGGCGGACGTGGTACCGGGCGCTCCCGTCGGGTGCCCAGGTCGGCCCGACCTCGTACGCCTCGTCGTCGGTCAGACGCCGGTGCGACCCGTCCGCGACGTCGAGCTCGTACACGTCGTAGGTGCCGCGTCGGTTCGCCGTGACGAGCAGGGAGTCGCCGTCCGGTGCCCAGTCCAGGCCGATGATGTCGGCGCCGAGCCGCGACAGCCGTCGCGCGGGGTCACCGTCGAGCGGCTGCAGCCAGACCTCGGTCCGTCCGATGTCCCCGCGCACGTGGGCGACGCAGGACCCGTCGGGCGCCAGGCGGGTGAGCGGTGACGAGAGGTGCCCGACGGCACCCATGCCGGCGCTGACGCGCTCGGCCGGACCGCCGTCGACCGGGAACGCCCAGAGGTCGGCCGACCCCCCGAGCCCGCTGACGGCGAGCACGTGCGTCCCGTCCGGCGTCCAGAGCGGCGGGTCGATCCCGACCGAGGGAGCGACCGCGAGGAGCTGCTCGACGTCGACGGGGGGCATCGTCACTCGACCGTGGCGATGAGGTCGTCCTCCTGGATGGCCTGGCCCTCGCTGACCGAGACGGTGACCGTGCCGCCCGTCTCGGCGTCGATGTTGATCTCCATCTTCATCGACTCGAGGATGACGAGCGTCTGCCCGGCCGCCACGGTGTCGCCGTCCGCCACCAGCACCTTCCAGACGTTCGCCGCCATCTCGGCGCGCAGCTCGGCCATCGCCCGACCTCCATCATCGCTTGCATCGGACCCGCAACATCCCCAGCGGGTCGGGCCGGCGGCCCGAAACACCAATCCTTGCGTACGGACGCCCGTTCGTCAATCAGGCGAGTCGGTCCCGCCGAGGCGGATCAGTCGCCCTTCGACGATGACGACCGAGGGTCGGGCCAGAACGCCAAGATCGTCCATCGGCGAACCGTCCACGACGATGACGTCGGCCTCGAGCCCGGGCTCCGGAAGGGACGAGCTGCCGAGGCCGTTCAGGGCTCGCCCACCCACCGTCGCGGCCGCGAGGACCGCGAGGCGCTCCATGCCGGCGCGTTCGAGCATCGCGAGCTCCCGGTGGAGGCGAGGACCGATCGGGTTGAGGTCTGCACCCACCGCGATCCCGACGCCCGCCTCCATACAGGCGTGGAGGGATTCCGCGTGAGCCGGCATCGCAGCACGAGCGCGCTCTGCGGCGTGCGCCGGCCATCCCTCAGCAGCGATGAACTCCTGATCGTGCGTCACGGAGACCGTGGGGACCAGCCAGGTCCCGTTCGCAGCCATCGTCGCCGCTGCCCTCTCGTCGAGTCGATATCCATGCTCGACCGAACGGCCGCCGAGTTCGGAGAATCGTCGCGCCGGCTCCGCGCCGCCGCAGTGCGCCGCCACCGGGATGCCACGAAGGTTGGCCACCTCCATGAGCGCCACCAGCTCGGTGTCGCTGAACTGCCCCCCGTCGACCGTCTCGTGCTCACTCATCAGCCCGCCGGTCAGCATGATCTTGATCCAGTGAGCACCCCTTTCGATCTCGGTCCGGACAGCGCGGACCGCCTCGACGGGACCATCGATGACGAGTTCGCCCTCGAGTCGTGTGTAGGACCGTGGGTAACGGGTGCCGTGTCCAGCAGTCGTGCGAATACCGCGCCCCGCGCCGAGGACCCGCGGACCTGGCGCCGAGCCAGCGCCGAACCAGCGGGACCAGGCGAGATCGATGCCGTCCGTCTCGTCGACGCACCGGACACCGGTGACTCCCATCTGCGCCGCCTGCTGGAGGTTCAGGCCAGCGCGAATCGTCCGGTCAGCGGGTCCCTCGAACCACCCTGTGCCGTCCGGGTCATACATGAGGCCCCCGGGGTGCGCATGGCAGTCCCAGAGCCCGAACAGGACCGTTCGCCCAGTGACATCTATGTCCTTCGCATCACCGCCGTCATCGACGGCGATGGCGCCGTCCCGGATGAGCAGATCCCGTCGTGAGACCTCGCCGCTCCTGACGTCGAACCAGTCCGCACCGCGAAGCCGTAGAGGCTCCGCACCCGAATCGCGATTCATTCTCAGTCCTTGGGGTCAGTGGTCGCGGAGTGACTGGAGGTCCTTCGCCGGCTGGTCCGGATCGCGCCAGTCCACATCGATCAGGATGTCGTCGACTCCCGCCGCCGCGAGTGGTTCGAGATGCGGACGGAGTTCCTGCATCCTCCCCGCAGAGCCGGTCACCTGCAGCAGGACCCGCAACTCCTTCGGATCGCGCCGCGCCAGTTCGGCCTCGGCACGGAGCCGCTGGATCTGGGCCCCGACCTTCCCGACATCCAAACCGTCCATGGCGACGATTCCAATCCATCCGTCTCCGAGCTGGACTGTCCTGCGCAGCGCAGCGGACGACATCCCTCCGATGACGAGGCCGATCCGATCGGGCGGCATCGGAAGACTGGTCAGCTCCTCCGGATTCGGATAGGGGTCCTCTGGACCGTGCACCGCAACGGTCCCTGCCCAGACATCGCGAACGTACGGGATCCAGTGATCGAGATACCGCCCCCGATCGACGAACGGGACACCGACCGCCTCGAACTCCTCGATGAGCCAGCCCGCACCGATCCCCAGCGTGACGCGCCCCCCCGCCTCGACCGCGACGGCAGCAGCCTGGCGTGCAGCGAGCAGGGGATGGCGAAGCGCGGCGACAAGGACCGCCGTCCCGAGTTCGATTCGGCAGGTGACACCGGCCGCGATCCCCAGGGACGTGAGCGCCTCGTTCCACCCAAGATCCGAACCCCACGGGATCCTGCCATCACCGCTGTAGGGATAGACGCTGGAACTGCGACCACGCGGCATCGCGAGGTGATCGGACGCCCAGAGGGAGTCGTACCCCGCATCCTCCAGAATCCGCGCCGCAGAGGCCATGCCCCCCGCCGCGAACGCGACACCCGCGGATGGGAAGCGAGCCCCGATCCGTATGGCGGCTGCGGCCGCACCAGCCGTCATGAGGAGACGTACCCCTCCAGGATGTCGGATCGATGCGCCTCCGCGTCACGCTCGCCGGGATCCCCGAACCCTCCCCCTCCACCGGTGGCCACGAGGATCCGTGAACCGCTCGGGGCGGGGTGGCGGTTCACCTTGAGGACATCACGGGTCTGGCCATTGGTCGAGATCGTGACCGAAGTGACGTCACCGGCCTCCCCTCCGAAAAGACCCCAGCCCGGAGTCCTCGTCCGCTCGAACCATGTCGACACCGTGACGTTGTCCGCGAGCACCTCGTACTCACGCTCGATCCCAAGGCCACCTCGCCAGCGGCCCGAACCGCCGGAGTCGACGCGCAGGGCGTAGCGATGCACCCTTATCGGGTACCGCGCCTCCTGGACCTCGACCGGAACGTTCTTGAGGTCCCCACCCCCGTAGTTGATGAGCGCGTTCGTCCCATCTCCGCCCTGATACGCGCCCCAACCGACCGCGGTCGCCTCCCCCGACACGAACTGCTCACCCGTGGAGGGGTCGGTGCCCGTGAAGAGGATGTTCATCGCATCGGCGGGCTGTCCCGCGACGACACGGTCCGGAATCGCTGGTGCAAGAGCTTTGATGAAGAGATCAATCATCAGGCCGAGGTGTGGATAATAGTACTGACAGGCAGCTGGTTCACGGGCGTCGAACACCGAACGCGGTGGCGCGACGACTCGGACGTTCCTGAACGTCCCGCCGGTGACCGGGACCTCAGGGTTCACGAGGAACTTGAAGGCCAGCCGCGCTGCAGAGATCGTCTGGGAGAACCCGCAGTTCATACATCCGGGCGTCTGGGGACTGGACCCTGCAAGATCGATCTCGAGTTCATCACCTGCGATGACGACTCTGACTGCGACGTGGACGGGATCACCGCCCGGACCCCAGCTGTCGAGATCCCCGGACGCCTCGTACTGACCGTCCGGGAGCTGCCGTACCGCATCACGATCGAGGCGCTCGGACTGCTCGAAGATGGTCGCCGCCGCGGCCTCGACCGTGTCCCGACCGAATCGCGCCAAGAGCTTCCCGAACTCCCGCTCGCCCGTCCGGCAGGCAGCAATCTGGGCATGCATGTCACCCCAGACCGACCTCGGAAGCCGGCTGTTCCGCGTCAGGAAATCGAGCACGCCCGTGACCGCCTCGCCGGCGCGGTAGAGCTGCGTCGGGCCGATCCGGTAGCCCTCCTGATAGATCTCGGTCCCGTCCATCGCCTGACCGGGATCCTTCGCACCGATGTCCATCCAGTGCGCCTTGGTCGCTCCGAACCCGACGAGTTCACCACCGAAGAAGATCGGTGAGAAGACCGAGACGTCATTGAGGTGACTTCCCACGAGGTAGCTGTCGTTCACCGCGTAGACATCTCCCGGCTGATAAACGTCCGTTCCGCCGAAGTGTTCGGTCGTGACACGAATCGCAGTCTCGAGATCACCGAGGAAGATCGGGAGTCCTGGCGCCTGGCCGACAAGCCGACCCTCGGCATCGAAGAGACCGACGGAGCAGTCCTTCATCTCGTAGATGATCGGCGTGTACGCGGATCGGGCCAGGTTGTTGTTCATCTGAGATGCAATCGACATGAACGCGTTGCGGATGACTTCAACGGTGACGGGATCGACAGACATCATTCCTCCATGGCTCGAGACGGCAGGAAGTCGTTCGGAACGTCGGACCAGGGGACCGACGAGGCGGCATGATCCGGAATGCCCATCGACCGCGGCTCCTCGATGCTCTTCCAGCACCGAACCTGATGCCCCAGCGAAACCTCGACGAGGGGCTGCGGGATATTGCAGCGCTCCTCAGCGAAGGGGCATCGGCCCACGAGGCGGCAGCCAGGACGCGCGGCGTCGGCATCCGTCAGCTCCCCGGAGAGTCGCACCGACGTCCGTTCGATCTCGTCGGGCTCGAGGTCCGCCGCATCCATGAGGCCCCGCGTGTACGGATGCCTCGCATCTGCGTACAACGCGTCGCGGGACGCAATCTCCACAACTTGTCCCAGATACATGACGGCGACCCGGTGCGCCATGGCGTACACGACACGGAGATCGTGCGCGACCAGCAGGTAGGCGACACCGTCTCGCATCTGGCGTTCGAGCAGCAGGTTGACGACCTGTCCCCTGATTGAGACGTCGAGCGCCGAGGTCGGCTCGTCAAGGAAGACGACGTCCGGCTGGACGATGAGCGCTCGAGCGATGCTCAGCCGCTGGAGCTGTCCCCCGCTCACCTTCGATGGGAACCGATCCAGAAGTTCGACATCAAGACCAACGGCGCCCGCAGCGGCGTCGATCACCGCATCCTGGGACTGGCGGTCGGTCGCTCCCCCGAGCAGCGCGAACGGTCGCAGGCTATGCCGAACGCTCGCTCGCGGATCGAAGGCGGCCAAGGGATCCTGGAAGACCATCTGGATGCGCCGACGGATCGAACGGAACTCACGCGGGCGGAGACCGAGGATGTCTCGGCCGTCCAGCACCGCCTTTCCCGCAGTCGGCGGATGGAGCCCGAGAAGAACGCGCCCGACTGTTGACTTCCCGGATCCGGACTCTCCGACGATCGCGAACGTCCGACCACGATCGACCGTGAACGTGACGTCATCGACCGCCCGAGTGACCCGCTTCCGTAGGCGGGCATCCTTGGTCTCGAAGTCCTTGGTGAGCCCCTCGACGACCAGCAGGCCTTCCGTCTCGGTCACGCGATCAGGCATGCGACCTCCCGTCCGTCGACGGCGCGGGGCACCGGCACCGACTCGCGGCAACGGTCCTCCGCGAGTGGGCAACGGTCGGCGAACGAGCATCGTGCCACGAAATCTCGGAGAACCGGGACGGTTCCCGGTATCGAATTCATTCGACCCGGACCAACATTGCGATACGCACGGACGAGCTCGGACGTGTACGGATTTCTCGGATCGCCGACGACCCGCTCGGTCGGCCCGGACTCCATGACTCGCCCGGCGTACATCACGACCGTTTCGCTGCAGGTCGACGATGCGAGACCGATGTCGTGGGTGATGAGCAGGAGACTGCTCCCCATCGAATCCGTCTGCTCGGTGACGAGTTCAAGGACCTGCTGCTGAAGCGTGGCGTCGAGCCCGCTCGTGGGCTCGTCGGCGATCAGCAGTGACGGCCGGCAACTGAGGGCCATAGCCAAGGCTGCCCGCTGCGCCATGCCCCCCGAGTACTGGTGGACGTAGTCGTGAGCACGGCGCTTCGCATCGGCTATCCCCATCTGATCGAGCAGTTCAATCGCCCGTTCCTGCGACTCGCGACGCGTCAGGCCCTCATGAACGCGCACAACCTCTGCGATCTGCCCCCCGATTGTCAGGACCGGATTCAGAGAGGCCCGAGGATTCTGGAACATGATCGCGACGCGGCGTCCACGGATATCGCGCATCCGGCGATCCGGAAGTCCGATCAGCTCCGCGCCGTCGAGGCGAACCGAACCGGCTTCGACGACCGAGCCAGAGGGAAGCATCCCTAGCACCGCCGCAGCTGTCAGACTCTTCCCCGAGCCCGACTCCCCCACGAGCGCGACTCGTGTGCCGTACTGGACCGAGAGATCGACACCCTGGAGCGGCACGACCGACGTGGCCCCTGTGCCGATCGAGACGCGGAGTCCCTGGATCTCGAGGAGCGCCTCGACGCTCACGACGAACGCCGGAGTCGATCGGCGACCTGATTCAACGTCAGCACTGTCACGATGATCGCGAGCCCAGGGAACAGCGACAACCACCACTGGCCGTACGTCATGTAGTCGGCGCCGCCGCGGACCATCGCGCCCCACTCCGGCGTTGGAAGGCTTACACCGAGACCGATGAAGCTCAGAGCCGCGAGAATCTGGATCGCCCAGGCACAGTTGACCGAGAACTGTGCGATGACGACCTCGCTGACGTTCGGAAGAATGTGACGTGTAAGGATGCGGCGATCGCTCATCCCGGAGCAACGAGCTGCGAGGACGAAGTCCTTCTCGACCATGGGGAGCACCGCGGAGCGGGTGAGGCGAAGGTAGACCGGGACGTTCACCACCGCGATGATGAAGATCAGGTTCCGGATGCTCTGCCCCAGCGCCGCGACGATCCCCATCGCGAGGAGCAACGTCGGGAATGACTGGAACGACTCGGAGATGCGAAGAATGACGGCGTCCAGGGCGCCTCCCCTGTAAGCGGCGAAGGCACCTAACGGCATTCCTATCACCACCGCCAGGGAGGCCGCGGAGATCGCGACGAACAGGTCGAGGCGGGCGGCGTTCACGACTCGTGCGAGGATGTCCATGCCGTACTGATCGGTCCCCAAGAGGAACTCCCGCGATGGTGGAGCGAGAGTCGGACCAGCGCCGAGTTCGAGTGGATCCCCCACGAACTGCGGTCCCATGAACGCGCAGAGGACGAGGAGCCCGAGGACCAGAAAGGATGGCGGGACGGATCGGAGCGTCCGGGATCGGCTCGCCGACCCCGACCGGATGGGACTCCGACGGCTTCTCACGAACGTGTCCGAGGATCGATGAAGAAATGGAGCAGGTCAGTGACGAGGTACACCAAGAGATAGGACACAGCGCTCAGGAGCACGGCGGCCATGACGGGCGCATAGTCGGACGAGCTGATGGAATCGACCGCGTACTTCCCTATGCCCGGCCACGCGAAGACGTACTCGACGAGAACCGTTCCTCCGAGCAGGTAGCCGTACAGCATCGCCAGCATCGTCGTCACGGGCAGAAGGACGTTCGGGAGAGCGTGCCGGAGGACGATGCTGCGATGCGGAAGCCCGAGAGCCTTCGCGGATCGAACGTACTGTGACAGCATGGCCTCGCGCATGAATGTCCGCGTCGTTCGGAGCAATGGTGCACCGATCACGAATCCCAGAGTGGTCGCTGGGAGCACGATCTGGCGGAGTGCAGCCCCGAGAGCCGTGCCATCGCCGTCTATCAGTGCATC
Source organism: Actinomycetota bacterium (assembly GCA_017852335.1). Lineage (GTDB taxonomy): Bacteria > Actinomycetota > Nitriliruptoria > Nitriliruptorales > Nitriliruptoraceae > CSBr16-57R1. The sequence goes on from JAFMLG010000002.1 coordinate 30,968, forward strand.
AACGAGGAGGAAGCCCGTCACCACGGGCGGTATGTCGCCGAGTGTCCGTCCGAGTGGAGGTGGTGCGATACCGAGAATGCCGAAGAAGACAAGGATGAGAACCATCCCGAGCCAGAACTCGGGGATCGAGACACCGAAGCCCGACAGCGCGGACGCGATGCGGTCGCTCGCGGAGCGCTCCCGGAGACCCGCGACGATCCCGAGCGGGATCGACCACAGCAGGGCGACGAGCAGCGCCACGGATGCCAGCTCGATGGTGGCGGGCCAACGGGCAGCGAGATCGAAACTGACTGGATTCCCGGTACGCCAGCTCGATCCAAGATCCCCGAGGAACAGCTGCCCCAGGTAACGGAGGTACTGCTCCTGAACGGGAAGATCCAGCCCGAGGCGGACCGCCACAGCGTCGGCGATGGCCTGGTCAGCCTGGACTCCGACGATCAGGTAGACCGGATTCCCGGGGAGGACCCGCGTGACCACGAACGTGATCAGCGAGACGATGAACAGCGCGATGGCCAGATATCCGAGGCGCCGTACGACATAGCGCGCGATGGCCATCCCCCACCTCCTCTCCGCTCTCGCCGTCCCTCAAGGGCGTCACTGCGACGTACAGCCGTGCCCGCCGGGCACGTCCGCACCGCTGCGCGGACGTGCCCGGCGGGTGAGCTCAGCTCGCAGGCTCGAACTGCGCGATTCGAGCGATCTCGTTCGGGTAGTGGACGTATCCCCCGACCGTGTCACGCATCGCGATCTTGTAGTTCGGCTGGGCGAGGAAGACCCACGGCGCGTCATCGACGATGATGCGCTGCGCCTCGGCGAAGAGCTCCACGCGGCGCGCGGGGTCGAGCTCGACCCAGCCCTCAGCGATGATCTCATCGACCCGAGCACTGCTGTACTGGGCGTAGTTGCCGAAGACCCCACCCTCGAGGAAGATCGAGAGCGTGTAGTTCGGGTCGTCGATCCAGGGGAGACCTTCGTCGACGAACATCGCCATCCGGTTCTCGCCGACCTTCCGCTCGGCGAACACGGCCGGGGTGAGCTGCTCGATCTCGACGTTGATCCCCGCCTCGCGAAGCGCGGACTGGAATCGAACGGCGATGAGCTCATGCTCCGAACGTGAGGAGTCGATTGACAGGGTCAGCGTCTCACCGTCGTAACCGGCTTCGGCGAGGAGCTCGCGGGCCCGATCGAGGTCGCGGTCGTAGCCGATCTCGTCACCGATCGAGAACGGCGAACTCGAGTTGATGGGTCCACGAAGGCGTCGCGCATCTCCCTGGTAGACGTTCGTCAGGATGTCCTCGTAGTCGACTGCGTACGAGATCGCCTGACGGAGCGTCTTGTTCGAGAGGGGCTCCACCTCGTTCCCCAAGCCGATGTAGACCATGTTCGCCGAGGGCGACTGGACGATGTTGACACCATCAGCTCCCTCGAGGGCTGCGAACTCAGCCGTCCCCAGTCCGAGCGCGACATCGACCGCGCCGCTGCGGAGGAGCTGGACGCGCTCGGCCGCCGACGGAACAATCTTGAAGACGACCCGGTCGTAGGCCGGACGCCCACGCCAGTAGTCATCGAAGGCCTCGAAGACGAGTTCCTGATCGGGGACGCGACTCACGAGCTTGTAGGGGCCCGAACCGTTCACCACGTTCCGCTGGAAGAACTCCGTCGCCCACGTATCCTCGTCGGTGGCGTTGGCGTCAACGACCGAACTGTCGATCGCGGCACTGCTCGACATGTAGAACGACTGCATCGTCATCGGACTCGGCTGATCCGCGACGACCTCCAACTCGTACTCACCGAGCACGGTCGGAGGCTGGGTCACGAAGGCGATGTTCCGGAGCAGCCAGTTCCCACCACCGGGAGTGTCGAGATTCCGTTCGATCATGTACCGGACGGTCTCCGCGTTGATGGGCGTCCCGTCGTGCATCGTCAGTCCGGGGCGGACCTTAACGTTGTACGTGACGCCATCGTCCGCAACGTCCCAGGACTCGAAGTAGAGCCCCTCGAGGTCATCAGGGTCTCCGATCTGAGCGCCGTTGAGCGACACGGTCGGGTGGATGACCGGAACCTCGTAGACCATCAGCAGGCCGTAGTGACTGTTGATGAAGTTCGCGCAGCAGGGGTCGAAGGTCTCCACGTCACCGTTGATGGCGACCGTGAGGACCAGCTCCTCCGACTCCCCCGCAGCGTCGTCGCTAGAGGACGGTGCAGCGGTGGAATCCCCCCCGGATGACGCGGTTCCAGCTTCCTCAGCCCCACCGCAGGCCGCTGTCACCAGCGCCACAGCACCGAGCAGAGCGAGGAGGCGACCACGGAATCGTGAATCCCTCATTCGAGTTCTCCCTCATCGGGCCGCCCCGAGATTGGCGCGGCTCGTGATCAGGCCGGAGCGGATGCTCCGTCCCTTCGTGCGGACCGAGCCAGTAACTCGGCATACCTCACCGGTGTCTCCAACGGATCGAGAACGGGCACCGGCACCCGATCCCGGACCGGACCCAACAGCCCGCCCCAGAGCGTGCACGCGAAGAACAGGACCGTGGCATCGGCCTCACGCCACGCCGTCTCCGCGGCAGCACCCGCAGGACCAGCGATCGAGTCGGACATCTCCGAACGCACAGCAGCTCGAAGCCCCGCAGGATCGTGCTCGAGCAGCCGCTGCGTCTCATCCGCCGAGGGATGACCCGCCCTCGCCGACCAGACCCCCGCGAACGCCGACTCCCCGCCGTATCGATGCACGAGACGGCGGATCCAGTTCGCATCCTGAGGAAGATTCTCCCCCTCCCCCGACTCGATCCGGGGCGCGATGACACCGAGACGCCCCAGGCCCCGCGCCGTGGCGACCGCAGCCTCCATCGGCGCCGTCACCGGAATGGAGACCAGATCCTTCGCGTCCTCCAACCCTGGATCCGAGCAGCACGCGATCACGACCGCATCGAACCCATCCTGCTCCCCCTGCTGCACCGCCGCAAGCAGCTGATTCATGAACAACGACGTCGCAGGAAGGAACGCGGTCCCCGGAACACCCACCCCCACCAAAGACCGCACCACGACCTCGGTCCCCGACGACACCGCACCCGCAGCGACATCGCTCGTCTCAGCGTCGTACACGTCGACACCCAGCGGGTTCAGAACGAGGATTCTCGTCATCAGGCAGCCTTTCGAAGCTGGGATTCCGAACCGCCATCCGGAGCGGATGCTCCGTCCCTTCGTGCGGACCGAGCCAGTAACTCGGCATACCTCACCGGTGTCTCCAACGGATCGAGAACGGGCACCGGCACCCGATCCCGGACCGGACCCAACAGCCCGCCCCAGAGCGTGCACGCGAAGAACAGGACCGTGGCATCGGCCTCACGCCACGCCGTCTCCGCGGCAGCACCCGCAGGACCAGCGATCGAGTCGGACATCTCCGAACGCACAGCAGCTCGAAGCCCCGCAGGATCGTGCTCGAGCAGCCGCTGCGTCTCATCCGCCGAGGGATGACCCGCCCTCGCCGACCAGACCCCCGCGAACGCCGACTCCCCGCCGTATCGATGCACGAGACGGCGGATCCAGTTCGCATCCTGAGGAAGATTCTCCCCCTCCCCCGACTCGATCCGGGGCGCGATGACACCGAGACGCCCCAGGCCCCGCGCCGTGGCGACCGCAGCCTCCATCGGCGCCGTCACCGGAATGGAGACCAGATCCTTCGCGTCCTCCAACCCTGGATCCGAGCAGCACGCGATCACGACCGCATCGAACCCATCCTGCTCCCCCTGCTGCACCGCCGCAAGCAGCTGATTCATGAACAACGACGTCGCAGGAAGGAACGCGGTCCCCGGAACACCCACCCCCACCAAAGACCGCACCACGACCTCGGTCCCCGACGACACCGCACCCGCAGCGA
>JAFMLG010000002.1:34944-38745 GCA_017852335.1 Actinomycetota bacterium
CCCACCAAAGACCGCACCACGACCTCGGTCCCCGACGACACCGCACCCGCAGCGATCCGGTGTCGCTCAGCGTCGTAGTGGGTATCAGCGCGCGCATTGATGAGAAGAATCCGGACCATCATGCGTCGACCATCTCAGGGACGTATCCGTCCTGAGCGTCTCGAGCGACCGCAACAGGGGAGCGATCCGAGGACGGACCGAATCCACCCCCACCGCCCGTTCGGACCGTCACTCGATCGCCGCGGCGCAGCCGCATGCGGTCGACCTTCAGGACCACCTGAACACCCTCCGCGCTGGTGATGGTCACTGAGCCGGGAGCGCCGGCGTCTCCGCCGGCGAGACCCCAACCCGGCGTGCGGGTGCGCTCCCACCAGAGCGACACCGCGGAGTCGTCCGCCAGTGTCTCGTACTCGCGGACGACCCCGAGTCCTCCACGGTTAGTTCCTCGACCACCGGATCCGATGTTCAGCCCGTAACGATGTATGCGCAGCGGGAATCTGCTCTCGACGACCTCCACTGGCAGGTTCTTCAGGTCACCGGCCCCGTAGTTCGCGATCGCATTGACACCGTCCCCGTCACTAGATGCACCCCATCCGATCGCGGTCGCCTCGCCGCAGACGTACCGGGATCCGTCGCCACCGACGCCGGAGAAGAGGATGTTCATGGCATCGGCCGGCTGCCCCGCGACGACGAGATGCGGACACGCCTGGGCGAGAGCACGCAGGGTGAGATCGATCATCAGGCCAAGATGGGGGTAGTAGTACTGGCATGCGGCAGGTGGACGAGCGTCGAAGACGGAACCCTCGTCGATGATCACGTCGAGATTCCGAAAAGTTCCGTCGTTCACCACGGCGTCGGGGTTGATGAGAAACTTGAACGCGAGTCGAGCCGCAGACACCGTCTGGGCCCGCCCGCAGTTGACGCTGCCCGGGGTCTGAGAACTCGAACCCCGTAGATCGAGCGTCATGCGGTCCCCGCTGATGGTCACTCTGACCTTGACCGGGACCGGATCACCGCCCGGACCCCAGGAGTCCAGTTCCCCGAGCGCCGACCACGATCCGTCAGGGAGCGCGGCGACGGCCCGACGATCCAGCTCTTCGCTCTGCCGCATGATCTCGGCATCCACGGCCGCCAGGATCTCTGCGCCGTAGCGGCGATGGAGCGCCCGAAGTCCACGCTCGCCGGTCCGACAGGCCGCGATCTGGGCTTGGAGGTCTCCCCAGACCCCCCTGGGGAAACGACTGTTGCGCAGGAGCAGATCGATGATGCCGAGTTCCGCGATTCCGCCCCGGTAGAGACACGTCGGACCGAGGCGATAGCCCTCCTGGTGGATCTCCGTCGTATCCATCGCATGACCCGGGCTCTTCGCACCGATGTCACGCCAATGCGCCTTCGAGGCCGCAAAGCCGACGAGTTCGTCCCCGACGAAGGCCGGACCAAGAACGGTGACGTCGTTCAGATGGCTCCCGACGAGCGAGGAGTCGTTGACGGCGTACACGTCTCCGGGGCGCATCGAATCCTGACCGAAGTGCTCCAGAACGGTCTCGATCGCGACATCGAGTCCCCCGAGAAAGATCGGAAGGCCCGGCGCCTGCCCGAGGAGGCGCACCTCACGGTCGAAGATGGCGACAGAGCAGTCCTTCATCTCATAGATCACCGGCGTGTAGGCGGACCGCGCAAGATTGTTGTTCATCTGCACCGCTATTGAGATGTAGGAGTTTCGAATCACTTCGACCGTGACCGGATCCACCCCCTCAGCCACGGACAATCACCAGGTGGCCGCGCGGCGCGACCGTGGCCATCCAGTTCGGAGGGATCAGAGAGGTGCACGCGTCCTCCAGGAGGATGGCGGGCCCCGCGACCTCCACGCCTGACGGAAGATCGGATCGGCTGTAGACCGGCGTCTCGAACCACTCACCGCCGAACCAGGTCCGCTCGACCCCGAGGGGATCCGGCAGGGAACCGCCGGACCGCTCCTCGCGTTCGCGTCGTGGGATGACGCCGATGGCCGTCATCCGGAGGTTGACGAACTCGACGGCCTCGGCGGGATTGCTGTGTCCGTACCGAGCATCATGGGCCTGAGCGAAGCGGTCCGGGATCGCGTTGATCGCCTCGGTCACACCGCCACTGACATCAAACGGGATCGTGACGGAGTACTCCTGACCGAGATAGCGAAGATCTGCCGAGGATTCGAGGCGAACGGAGTCATCCGGGACCCCGTCCTCCTTCAGCAACTGGCGGGCACGCCTCTCGAGGTCCGTCAGCACCGCGGTGATCGACTCGTCCGTCACATCGTCCACCCGCACGAAGAACGACTGGACGACATCGTGCCGAGTGTCCGACTGGAGCATCCCGTACGCGGAGAGGACCCCGGGATCCGCCGGCACGACGACGGAACCGATCTCCAACTCCTCCGCGATGGCTACGGCATGAAGGGGCCCAGCCCCGCCGAAGGCCACCAGCGAGAATTCTCGAGGATCGATGCCACGGACGACGGTGATCTCGCGGATCGCGTTCGCCATCGCCGCGTCGGCGACGGCCACCATGCCAGCCGCCAGGCCGACGGCGTCGAGGCCCAACGGCTCCCCGACCCCAGCCAACGCCGCGTCGGATGCCGCACGGTTCAACGCCATATCGCCACCGAGTCGGGCGACCGATGGGATCCGCCCGAGACGGAGATTCGCGTCGGTGATGGCCGGCTCAGCGCCGCCGAGCCCGTAGCACGCCGGACCGGGCTCGGCTCCGGCCGACCGAGGACCGACGCGCAGTCCTCCGGCCTCGAGATGACCGATGCTCCCACCGCCGGCACCGATGGTGTGGATCGCGACCGCCGGCGCTAGGACCGGGTGCCCTTCCAGAACGGTCTGGGACTCGACCTCGGCCTCGCCGTCGACCACCAGACTCACGTCGAAAGAAGTTCCGCCCATGTCGACGCAGATCAGGCGCTCAGACGGAATCACGTCGACGAGGTCCCTCGCCACCGCCACGCCCGCGATGGTGCCGCCGACGGGTCCGGAGAACAGCGTCTGGATCGGCCGTCGGAGAGCGACGGAGGCTGTCATGACACCGCCGTTGGACTGCATCACCCGCAGCGACGACCTCAGGCCTTCATCCTCGAGCCGGGCCGCCAGCTCGCTGAGATACTCCTCGACGATCGGAGCGATGTACGCGCTGATGACGGTCGTGCTCGTCCGCTCGTACTCGCGCCACTCGGGCGCGACATCCGCCGAGCAGACGACGGAGAGCCCGGGGGCATGCCGACGGACCAGCGATTCGACCCGGCGCTCGTGCTCGGGGTTCGCGTAAGCATGGAGAAGGCAGACGGCAACGGCATCGAAGTTGTCGGAGAATCCGTCGAGGGTCTCGGCGAGGGCCGCCTCGTCGATCGGCCGAACGACCTCGCCCTTCGGCCCCATCCTCTCGTCCACCTCGAAGACGTGACGTCTCGGAACGAGGGGGGTCGGCGGCCGGTAACGGACGTCATACATCTTCGGCCTGTTGGCGCGACCGATCTCGTAGACATCCCGGAAACCGGCTGTCGTCAGGATCGCGACGCGGGCACCGCGCCGCTCGAGGAACGCGTTCAGGCCGGCGGTGGTGCCGTGGATGAACTCATCGACTTCGGACCATGCGACCTCGAGTCCCCTGACCGCGTTGAGGACCCCGTCGTACAGGCGTCCCGGCGTCGTCAGGGCCTTCGCGGTCCGGATTCGACCCTCGTCCGAGATGGCGACCGCGTCAGTGAACGTCCCACCGATGTCGACACCTATGCGGAAACCCACTCGTCCCCCTGCTCCCGAG
>JAFMLG010000002.1:38848-89848 GCA_017852335.1 Actinomycetota bacterium
CGTTCGTCAAATACGGGAGAACTGGGCCTCTGGCTCACGGAACGGGGGCGCGGTCCGGGGCCGAACCGTGCGCCGCCACGACCCGTCAGGCCTCAGGACCGCATCCGCGCGACCAGTCCCGTGTCGTACGTCCCGGCCGCGAACCCGGGGTCGTCCAGCACCTCGGCCAGGAACGGCAGGTTCGTGGTCACGCCCTCCACCTCGAACGCCGCGACGGCCGCCCGGGCGCGGTCCAGCGCCGCGGCCCGGTCCGCCCCGTGGACGACGAGCTTCGCCAGCATCGGGTCGTAGAACGGCGTGACCACGTCGCCGGACCGGACGCCGGCGTCGACCCGCACCCCCTCCCCCGTCGGCTCGAGCCACCGGGTCAGCGTGCCGGGGCGGGGCAGGAACTTCACGGGGTCCTCGGCGTAGACGCGCAGCTCGATCGCATGCCCCTGCGGCAGCACGGCGTCCGGGTCGAAGCCGGGTGCCTCCCCGGCCGCGACCCGCAGCTGCTCGGCGACGAGGTCCAGCCCCGTGACCATCTCGGTGACCGGGTGCTCGACCTGGATGCGGGCGTTGACCTCGAGGAACACGAACTCGTCACCCGACACGAGGCACTCGAAGGTCCCGGCGTTCCGGTACCCGATGGCGGCGGCGCCGCCGGCGATCGCCGCGGTCATGCGCGCCCGCAGGTCGGGCGCGACACCCGGGGAGGGGCTCTCCTCGACGACCTTCTGGTACCGCCGCTGGACCGAGCAGTCGCGCTCGCCGAGCACGACCACGCGGCCGTCCGCGAGGCCCAGGACCTGGACCTCGACGTGCCGCGCGTCGGGGAGGTAGCGCTCGATGAGGATGCTGCCGTCCCCGAAGAACCGCTCGGCCTGGTCGCGGGTCGCGGTGAACGCGGCCGCCAGTCCGTCGAGGTCCTCGACGATGCGCATGCCGATGCCGCCGCCACCGGCCGCCGCCTTCACGATGAGCGGCGCACCCGCCCGCGCGCCGATCGTCAGCGCCTCGGCCTCGTCGGCGGCCGGCCCCCCGGCGTTCACCGGGACGCCGGCAGCCGCCATGACGTCGCGCGCGGCCCGCTTGTCGCCGACCGCCTCGATCGTCGCCGGCTCGGGACCGACCCAGACCGCCCCCGTGGCGCCGACGGCACGGGCGAACCCGGCGTTCTCCGACAGGAACCCGTAGCCGGGGTGGACGGCCTCCGCGCCCGTGCGTCGCACGACGTCGATCAGGGCGGCCGCGTCGAGGTAGCTCTGCGCCGCCGGCGGCGGGCCGATGAGGTGCGCCTCGTCCGCGAGCTCGACGTGCAGCGCCCCGGCGTCGGCCTCGGAGTGGACGGCGATCGTCCGGATGCCGAGCTCCCGCGCGGTCCGGATGACGCGGCAGGCGATCTCACCGCGGTTGGCGACGAGCAGGGAGCGGAACATCGGGACCTCCGGGCGCGCTGGCGACGACCGGGCGCCGGGCCCGGCCGCTCGGGGACGGGTCAGACGGGGTAGACGCCGTTTCGCCGCTCGTACGGCGGCATCGGACGCTGCGCGTACAGGGCGAACCGACGGGCCAGCTCACCGCGCAGCTCGTCGCCCTGGACGACGGCCTCGACGGCGTTGTCCGAGGCCACCTGGAGGATGTCGATGTCCTCCTCGTACTCGGCCTGCTTCTCCATCACGAAGCGACGGCGCTCGTCGAGGTCCTCCATCTCGTCGAGCTTCCGGGCGTAGATGGCGTTGATGGCCGCGGCCGGACCCATCAGGGCCGGGCGGGCGGTCGGGAGCGCCAGCTGGGCGTCCGGCCAGGTCGGCGCGCCCGACATCGCGAGGTACCCGCCGCCGTAGGACTTCCGGACCATGACCGAGATCCGCGGCACACGGGCCTCGCAGACGGCGTACAGCATCTTCGCGCCGTGGCGGATGATGCCCTGCCGCTCGACGGTCGACCCGATCATGAACCCCGAGATGTCCTGCAGGAACAGCAGGGGGACGCCGTACGCGTTGCAGAGCCAGACGAACCGGGCCGCCTTGTCCGAGGAGTCGGGGAACAGGACGCCGCCCTTGAACTTCGAGTTGTTCGCGACGACGCCGACGGCCCGCCCCTCGATGCGCGCGAACCCGGTCACGAGCTCCTTCGCCCAGAGGGCCTTCATCTCGTACCACGAGCCCTCGTCGACGATCGCCTCGACCAGCTCGTGGACGTCGAACGCGAGGTTCTCGCGCTCGGGGACGATCTCGACCACCGGACGGTGCTCCGCCGGCTCGCGCGGGGCGGCCATCGGGACCGGCTCGTCCCACTTCGACGGGACGAAGGACAGGTAGTCGCGCAGGGCCGCGATCGCCGCCGCCTCGTCCTGGACCAGCACGTCCCCGAGGCCCGAGACGGCGCAGTGCATGCGGGCGCCGCCCATCTCCTCGAGGCTGACCTTCTCGCCGGTCGCCATCTCGGCCAGCCGCGGCGAGCCGAGGTACGCGGTCGCCTGCCCCTCGACCATCACGATCAGGTCGCAGAGGGCCGGGATGTAGGCGCTGCCGGCCGGGGACGGGCCGAACATCGCGCAGAGCTGCGGGACGCGGCCGGAGATGCGGATCTGGTTGGCGAAGATGTTGCCCCAGGCGCGGCGTCCGACGTAGGACTCGAACTGCTCGGTGATGCGGGCACCGGCCGAGTCGACGAGGTAGACGATCGGCACGCCCATCTCGACGGCCTGCTCCTGCAGGCGCGTGATCTTCACGAAGGTCTTCTGACCCCAGGTCCCGGCCTTCACCGTGTAGTCGTTCGCGATGACGGCGACGGGCCGGCCGTGGACGCGGCCGAAGCAGGTCACGACGGCGTCCCCCGGCAGGCCCTCGGCGCTGCGGGCGAGCAGGCCGTCCTCGACCTCGACGTCGTCGTCGAAGAGGAGCGCGAGCCGCTCGCGCACCAGCATCTTCCCGGCGGCGTGCTGCTTCTCGCGGGCGGCCTCGGAGCCGCCGAGCGACGCGGCGGCGACGGCCTCCCGGATGCGCTCGCCCGGCGTCGCGGGGGCGGTCTCTGCTGCGGTCATGGGTGCTCCTGTCGTGCGCACGGGTCGGGGGTCAGGCGCGGTCCGCGCCGTACCGCCCCACGACCTCGGAGAGGGCGTCGGTGATCTCGCCGACGGTGGCCAGGGCCTCGACGGCCTCGATGGTGGCCGGGACGATGCTGCGGCCGGCGCGCGCGTCCTCGCGCAGGCGGTCGAGCGCGGCGGCGTGGGCGGCGGCGTCGCGGCGGGCGCGCAGGTCCGCGACCGCGTCGCGCTGGCGCTGCTCGGCGGCCGGATCGGCCCGGAAGACGCGGAGGTCCTCGTCGCCCGGGTCGTCGACGCCGATGACCCGGCGCCGTCCGGTGTCGACGTCCCGCTGCTGCCGGTACGCGCCCTCCTCGATCCGGGCGTGGAACCAGCCCTGCTCGATGCAGGCCAGCGCACCGCCCTGGGCCTCGATCTCGGCCAGCGTGGCCTCGATGCGGCGCTCGAGCTCGTCGGTGAGGTGCTCGACGTACCAGCTGCCGCCCAGGGGGTCCGCGACCGCGGTGAGGCTGGTCTCGTGCAGCAGGATCTGCTGCGTGTGCAGCGCCGTGAGCGCCGCGTCCTCGGTCGGGACGCCGAGCGCCTCGTCGTACGCCGAGACGTGCAGCGTCTGCGCCCCGCCGAGGACGGCCGAGAGGGCCTCGAGGGTCGTCCGGGCCACGTTGTTCAGCGGCCGCTGCGCCGTCAGGCGCGACCCGGCGGTGAAGGCGAAGATGCGCAGCGCCCGGCTCTCGGGCCGCTGCGCACCGAGCCGCTCGGACATGATGCGGTCCCAGACGCGCCGGGCGGCCCGGAACTTCGCCACCTCCTCCAGCAGGTCCATGTTCGCCGAGAGGAAGGTGAACAGCGACGGCGCGAACCGGTCGACGTCGAGACCACGGGCCATCGCCGCCTCGCAGTAGGCGATGCCGTTCGCGAAGCTGAACGCGATCTCCTCGACGGGATCGGACCCCGCCTCGCGGATGTGGTAGCCGCTGATGGTGACCGGGGTCCAGGCCGGCAGGTGCTCGGCGCAGTGCTCGATGACGTCGGCGACGATGCGGAGCCCCGCCGCCGGCTCGTGGATGTAGGTCCCCCGGGCGAAGTACTCCTTCAGGACGTCGTTCTGGATCAGGATGCGGATGCCGCCGGGGTCGATGCCACGGCGGCGGCAGACCGCGACCACCAGCGCCAGCCAGATGTGCCCGATGGCGTTCGCGGTGGTGCGGATCTGGCGGACCTCGCCGAGGTCGATGCCCTCGAACAGCCGCTCCATGTCCTCGAGGCTGTCGATGGCGACGCCGACCTTCCCGACCTCGCCGAGCGCCAGCGGGTGGTCCGAGTCCAGCCCCATCTGGGTCGGGAGGTCCAGCGCCACGCTGAACCCGGTCACGCCGGCGGCGATCAGCTGCCGGAAGCGCTGGTTGGTCTCCTCGGCGGTGCCGAACCCGCCGTACTGCCCCATGATCCAGGGGGCGGTCCGGTACCCGTCGGGCGTGATGCCCCGGGTGAACGGCGGGGCGCCGGGCTCGCCGACCCGCGCCGCGGCGTCGGGCGCGACGTCCTCCGGGCCGTACGCGGCCCTGACGGGGATGTCACCCCCCGCCGTGGTCCACCCGTCGTCCGCCCCCGTCGCCATCGCCGTGACCGTCGTCAGCCGTCGACGCGGACGACGGTCGCCTCGGCCTCGCCGAGCCCACCGCAGAGCGTGGCCAGACCGAAGTAGGGCCGCGTGTCACCGGCCTCGGCGCGGCGGCGCCGCAGCTCGTTGATCAGGGTCAGCACCAGCCGCGCACCGGTCGCCCCGGTCGGGTGCCCCAGCGCGATCGCGCCGCCGTTGACGTTCGTCCGGGCGCGCAGCTCCTCGGCCCGGTCGCGGTCACCGTCGGCCATCCGCAGGGTGGTGACCAGCGGGACGGCCGCGAACGCCTCGTTGATCTCGATGAGGTCGATGTCGTCGTAGGTCAGGCCGGCCTTCTCGAGCGCCAGCCGGGCCGACTCGGCGGGGATCGACGCGATGCGGTCCGGGTGACCCGAGGCCATCGCCGAGCCGACGATCGTCGCGAGGGGTGCGGTGCCGCGGCGGCGCGCCTCCTCGACGTCCATCAGCACCAGGGCGGAGGCGCCGGTGCTCAGACCCGGCGCGTTGCCGGCGGTCACCGTCGGGCTGCCGTAGATGAGCGGCAGGCGGGCCAGCTTCTCGAGCGTCGTGCCCGGGCGCGGCGACTCGTCGGCCTCGAGGACGACCGGGTCGCCCTTGCGCTGCGGGACGGAGACCGGGAGCAGCTCCTCCGTGAACCGACCGGCCTCGTGCGCGGCGGCCCACCGCTCGTGGCTCCGGACGGCCCAGGCGTCCTGCTCCTCGCGGGTGACACCGAACTCGACCGCCTCCTCGCCGGCCTGGACGGCGCGGGGCTTCCCGGTCATCGGGCAGGCGATGACCAGCTGGTCCTTCAGGGTGACGTCGCCGAGACGGGCGCCCCACCGCTCCTGCGTCAGGAAGTACGGGACGCGGCTCATGTTCTCGGTGCCGCCGGCCAGCGCGACGCCGACGTCGCCGGTCCGGATCGCGCGCGCCGAGAGGTTCACGGCCGCCATCGACGAGCAGCAGGCGCGGTCGACGGTGTACGCCACCCGCTCGGGCGGGATCCCGGCCTCGATCAGCACCTGACGGGCGATGGAGCGGTCCGCACCGGGGAGGTTGACGCCGACGGCGACCTCCTCGACGTCCTCCGGCGCCACGCCGGCCCGACGCACGGCCTCGGCGAAGACGGGACCGCCCAGCTCGGGGAGCGAGAGGTCGCGGAGGGTGCCCCCGAACGACCCGAACGGCGTCCGGACCGAGCTGACGACGGCGACCTCGTTCATCCTGCTGCCTCCCTCGCGGCCCCCTCCGGGTCCGCGCCTGCGGTGGTCGGGGGACGCCGGCGCCTCAGACGACGCCGGCCTCCCGGAGCGCCCCGATCTGCTCGGGGCTGCGGCCGAGCCCCGCCAGCACCTCGTCGGTGTGCTCACCGAGGAGCGGCGCGGGCCGCGCGATCGGCTCGGTGCTGGCGGACATCTTGACGGGCGGACCGACCAGCCGGACCTGCCCGAGGACCGGGTCCGGGACGTCGATCATCAGCTGGCGGGCCTCGACGTGGGGGCAGGCCGCGATGTCCTCGGCGGTCTGGACCGGCCCGACGGGCAGCCCGGCGGCGAGCAGCGCCTCGGTCGCCTCGGCGCGGGTCCGGCCGGCGAACCAGGCCCGGATGGCGTCGCCGAGCGGCCCGTCCATGCCGCGCGCGCGCTCGGGACCGGACCGCGCGCCCTCGGCCCCGGCGAGGTCCGGCCGCTCGATGGCGGTGCAGAACTTCGCCCAGTCCTTCTCGGTCGCGACGATCAGCGCCACCCAGCCGTCCGAGCACTCGAACGGACCCCACGGCGCCATGTACAGCTCCCGGCCGCGCTCGAGGACGTCCCCGGCCAGCGAGTGTGCGCTGACGGAGCGCTCGGCCAGCGCGACGATGGTGTCGTACATCGAGACGTCGACGTACTGACCGAGGCCGGTCCGCTCGCGCTGCAGCAGCGCCAGCGCGATCGCGTGCGCCGCGTTCATCCCGCTGACGATGTCGCCGAGGGCGACACCCAGCCACGTCGGCGGACCGCCCTGCTGGCCGCAGGTGTGCATCAGCCCGCCCATCGCCTGAGCGACGATGTCGTAGGAGGGCCGACCGCTGTACGGGCCGGTGAACCCCTCCATCGACCCGAAGCCCGAGATGCTGGCCATGATCAGGCCGGGGTGGTCGCGCGAGAGCTCGGCGTACCCGAGACCCATCTCGTCGAGGAGCCCCGGCCGGAAGTTCTCGACGACGACGTCCGAGGCCAGCGCCAGCTCGCGGAACACCTCACGGCCGCGCTCGTCCTTCAGGTCGAGCGTGATGCTGCGCTTGTTGCGGTTGAACCGGAGGAAGTAGCCGCTGCGCTCGGTGCCGTCGGGGCCGGCCACCTTCGGCGCACCGCCGCGGGCGGTGTCACCGGAGCCCGGACGCTCGACCTTGATGACGTCGGCGCCCTGGTCGGCCAGCATCATGGTGCAGTAGGGGCCGGCGACCTGGATCTCGAAGCTCAGCACCTTGACGCCGTCGAGCGGCTTGGGTCCGGTCATCGTGGCGCTCCTGGGACGTCCCGACGGACGGGCCCCCTGCCCGACCTCACGACCCCATCGACGCTAGCGAGCGTTCGTTCGTCATGCAACGCCGGCGGCGTCCCCGTCCTCGAGCGGCATCCGCAGCAGCGCGGTGCTCATGGCCTTCCCCGTCTGGTCGAACCGGACGGTCGAGGTCGCGCCGCCGCCGAGGGCGCGCTCGCAGACGACGTTGTACGAGTGGATGTTCGGCATGGGGTGCACGTGCACCGCGCCCCGGACCCAGTCGCCGAAGTGCGCGCGGATGCGCTCGGGCGTCAGCGCCCGACCGATCCGCTCGTAGTCCTCGGGCCGCTTCGCGATGATCCCGATGTTCGACACGTCACCCTTGTCGCCCGAGCGCGCGTACGCCACGTCCACGAGCCTCATGCCGTCCCCTCCGTGCCGGTCCAGTCCGGTCGTCGCTTGGCGAGGAAGGCGTCGATCCCCTCCCGCAGGTCGTCGGTGTGCAGGAACGCGCCGCGCATCGCCCGGCCGAGCCGGACGCCGGCGTCGTGGGGCAGCTCGGCGACGTCGGCGAGCAGCCGCTTCCCCATCGCGACCGCCGTCGGAGGTGACGCGGCCAGGGCCGCGGCCGCCTCGGCCGCGGCGGCCGGCAGGTCCTCGTCGTCGACGACCCGGTGCACCAGACCCAGCCGCTGCGCCTCCTCGGCGTCCACGATGCGGCCCGTCAGGGCGAGCTCCTGCGCGGCGCGGAACCCGACCGCCCGGACGAGCGTCGGGAGCACGACGATCGGGAACAGCCCGAGCCGCACCTCGGTCACCCCGAGGGTCGCGCCGCGCGCGGCGATCGCGAGGTCGCAGGCCAGCACGAGCCCGCAGGCGCCGGCCAGGGCCGGGCCGTTCACCGCGGCCACGACCGGCGTCCCCAACCGCGGGGGCTCCCGCATCAGCCGCTCCCAGACGGTCCCCGTGTCCCAGTCGTCGGTCGCGGAGGCCTCGTCGACCTCGGCACGGAAACGGCGCAGGTCGCCCCCGGCCGAGAACGCCGACCCGGCCCCGGTGATGACGACGCAGCCGATCGCGGGATCGCGGTCGGCCGCGTGGAGGGCGTCGAGCAGCTCGCCGACCGCCGCGTAGTCGAGCGCGTTCCGACGATCCGGGTCGTCGAGGACCAGGGTCAGGACGCGTCCGTCGCGGCGGTGGGTCAGCACGTCACACCTCGAGGACGTCGACCGCGGTCTCGACCGCGTCCCGGGGGATCAGCGTCGGCCAGAGCGAGGTCACCGGGCGCGGCCGACCCGGGGGCAGGATCGCCGACCCGACGCCGCCGAGGGTCCAGAGGTGGAGGATCTCGCGGCGGACCGCCTCTGCCTCCTCCCGGGTGTCGCAGTGCGCGGCCACGCGGAGCCCGACCTCGTTCAGGTCACCCGTCGGGTCCGGCGCGGTCGGGCCGTGCAGCGCGTTGACGCCGAGCTCCTCGAACACGATCTCGCGGGGCCGGACGCCCAGCGCGTCGAGGCGGCGACGCACGATCTCGGCGCCCTTGCGGGCCTTCGGCAGCGCGTCCGGCCAGGAGAACATCGCGACGCCCTCGCCGATCCAGCCGTCGTCGAACCCGACGCAGACCTTCAGCGTGTCCGGCCGCTCGCGGCCCGTCATGCCCGTCGCCCGGACGCGGTCCGGACCGACCTGACGGAACACCGGACCGGTGAAGTCCGCCACGCCGTCGGGCATGAGGTACGAGCGCGGGTCCGAGATCTCGTAGACGAGCTGCTCCTTCAGGGTCATCTCGGTCACGAGACCGCCGGTGCCGTCGAGCTTCGTGAACTCGGCCTCGCCGGACTCCTCGACCTCCGCGATCGGGAACCCGATGTCCCACGTCGCGCCGGCCTCGGCCCAGAAGTTCGAGACCGACCCCGTCGCGAGTGCGGCGCACTCGAGGAGGTGCCCGATGGTGACCGCGGCACCGATCAGCTCGGGGTCGTCGTACGACCACCCGAACTCGTGCATCAGCGGTCCGACGTACAGCGCGTTGTCCGAGGCCCGCCCCGTGACCACGACGTGCGCGTCCCGCTGCAGGCCCTCGACGATGCCCTCGGCCCCGATGTACGCGTTCGCGGCGACGACCCGGTCGAGGATGCGACCGATGTCCTCCTCGCCGGTGTCGAGGTTCGGGAACCGGTGGCCCTCCGCGTGCAGCCGGAGCATCGTGGCATGGACGTCGTCGCCGGTCACGACCGCGACGCGCGTCCCCTCGAGGCCGTGGCGGCGGGCGACGTCGATGACCCGCTCGCCGGCGGCCGCCGGGTTCGCGCCACCGGCGTTGGTGACCAGCCGGACCCCGCGCGCCCGGGCCTCGGGGAGGATCGCCTCCATCCACGGCACCACGTCGGCGATGAACCCGCGCGACGGGTCCTTGGACCGCTGCCGCTGCAGGATCGAGAGCGTCAGCTCGGCGAGGTGGTCGAAGCAGAGGTAGTCGACCCGCCCCGAGGCCGCCAGCTTCACGGCGGGCTCGAGGAGGTCGCCCCAGTAGGCGGAGCCGGCGCCGAGTCGGACGGTGCGCATCGGGATCCCTTCGGTGGGAGCGGGTGCGGTGGAGTCGGTGGTCGAGTCGGGCCGGGTCGGGCGGCCGGCCGGCCGATCAGCCGCCGTCGGCCGGACGCGGGTCGCGGACCCGCATGAGGAAGCCGGAGCGGAAGGTCAGGACGGTCTCGTCGCGCTGGTTCCGGACGTCGTAGGCCAACGTGACCCGGCCGCGCTCGGGCCGGCGCGTCGGGACGTGCT
Source organism: Actinomycetota bacterium (assembly GCA_017852335.1). GTDB lineage: Bacteria > Actinomycetota > Nitriliruptoria > Nitriliruptorales > Nitriliruptoraceae > CSBr16-57R1. The sequence goes on from JAFMLG010000002.1 coordinate 48,778, forward strand.
CGACCACGGTCGCGAGGACGTGGATGGTGTCCCCGGGCAGGACGGGCCGCGGCAGCCGGACCTCGTCGAGTCCCAGCCACGCGATCACGGCGTCGCCGAAGAAGCCGGTCTGGATCACGAGACCCAGCGACAGCGCCAGCGAGAGGGGCCCGTGCGCGATCACCGATCCGAAGTCGGTCCGGGACGAGGCGTCCTGGTCGACGTGGAGGGGCAGCCAGTCCCCGGCGAGGTTGGCCCAGGAGACGACGTGCGTCTCGGTGACCGTCATCCCCCGCGTGCGCAGATGCGTCCCGGCGGCGAAGTCCTCCCAGTACCGGTCGTACGGGCGGAACTCCGGTCCGGCCGGCACCGCGTCGGCGGCGCCGGTGGCGTCCGCGGCGGCACCGGGCGCCGCCTCGTCACGGCCCCGCACGACGACCTCCTCCCCCGTTCGGACCGTCCGCCGCGCGGGCGGACGACGGCCAACATACTAGCGTTCGTTCGTCGCCGTCAACGGGGGCAGGACCGGACACAGCGGTCCGAAGGTCCGGGGCAGCAGCTCCTGGACCTCCTCGAGCGAGAGCCGGCCGTCGGGCCGGTACCAGACCGCCACGTTGGTGCAGATCGCCAGGGCGGCGAGCGTCGCCAGCTGGACGTCGGGGATCTCGAGCTCGCCGGCGGTCACCCCGGCCTCGAGGGCCTCGCGGAGCATCAGCTCGTACCGGTCCCGGAGCGCCACGATCTCCCGGCGGTTCGCGTCGTCGAGACCGCGCAGCTCGGTGTTCCCGATGAACGTCTCCTTGCGGCGCTCGGCGTGGAACCGGATCGAGGTCCGGAGGAAGGCCCGGACCCGGGCGACGGGCCGCTCCCCCGCCGCGGCCATCTCGCGCTCGGTCTCCTCGATGAGCTCGACGAGGACCGTCCGCATGATGTCCCCGAGGAGCGCCTCCTTCGAGTCGATGTGGTTGTAGAGGCTGCCGACCTGGAGGCCGACGGCGTCCGCCAGCTGGCGCAGCGACGTCGCGTAGTACCCCTCGCGGTGGAACAGGTCCACCGCGGCCTCGAGGATGCGCTGCCGGGGCGTCGACGCGGCCCCGTCGGTCCCGTTCGTGTTCGCGGTCACGCCGACCGCCTCCTCCCCCTGCCGCGCCCGGCTCCCCCCGGGCGCCCGACACCGGCCCGTTCCGACCGGTGCGGGGGAATCCTAGGCGAACGCCCGTTCACGGACGTGAAGGCCGCCCCCGGGGTCGGGCGGCGGTCCGGCCGGGGGCGGACGGCCCGGCGGCGCGGCGTCCGGTGCCTAGAGTCCGCCCCCATGACGACGCCCGAGCCCGCGCCCGACCCCACCGACGCCTCCGGGCCGGTGCGACACGATCCGACCGCCCTGCGGCTGCGCGACGGCCTGCGGGTCGAGGTCCTCGAGGACGAGGCGCTGGCGCTCGATCCGCGGGAGGGCGTCGTCCACCGGCTCGAGGGCGCCGCCGCGCGCATCGTCGCGGCGCTCCGCGACGGGCGGACGCCGGCCCTCGCCGACGACCGGGACCACCTGGTGGTCACGGCGCTGATCGAGGCCCGGATCGTCGAGTCGTAGGGCCGGAGCCCTCGGACGGGCGGACGCGGCCGACCCGTCCGGCCGGCCGAATTCCCCCGACGCCTCTCCGTACGGTCTCCGCAGGTTCACGGACCGGGCACGACTCGGGCCCGGCGGGCGACGACGGCGGGGGTCGCGATGCGGACGGACACGGAGGTGCGGACGACGGCGCGACGGCGGGCCGCTGCGGTCGCGGTCGCGGTCATGGCGGTCGCCGGGACGCTCCTGACCGCGCCGCCGGCGGAGGCGGCCCCCCGTGGGGCCGACCCCCAGCAGCGGATCGAGGCGATCGCCGACCGGACCGGGTTCGACTGGCGCGCCGTCGGCGGCGAGTTCGTCGTCGGGTGCGCCCCGTCGACCGTCCAGGCCCGGTGCACGATGGGCGCCTACGTCACGAGCGAGCGCCGGATGTACGTCTCGCCCCGCGCCTTCGCGACCACGGCGCTCCTCGAGTACGTGGTGCTGCACGAGCTCGCGCACCTGTGGCAGTTCACGGCCTCGCCGCCGGAGCTCCGGGTCGGGGTCCTCGCGCCGTTCGGCTTCTCCGGCGTCCACGCGCTGGAGGTCGGCGCCGACTGCCTGGCGCGCCACCTGGGCGCCCGGTTCCCCGGGCACTACGGCTGCCCCGAGGAGGCCCTCCCGGTCGTCGGGGCGCTGTACGCGGCGACGGTCGGCTGACGACCCGTCGGGACGGCACCCCTCACCAGGGGTAGGGCTGCGCCTCCGGGGTCGGTGCCGAGTCGAACCCCGCCTCGCGGTGGCTGCCGTCGCAGAACGGACGCACCTTCGACCGCCCGCACCGGCAGAGGGCGACCGTCCCCTCCGGGACGTCGGCCCAGGCCTCGCCGTCCGACCCCACCAGACGGATCGGCCCCTTCACGGTCAGCGGACCGTTCGTCGTGACCCGGACCTCGACCCCGTCGCTCATGCCGCACTCCCCTCGTCGACGCCGAGCGAGAGCTGGACGGCGGCCCGTCCGACCGGCCCCGTGTCGACCGCGGCGGAGTCGTGGTCCGCGGCGACCCCGACCGGAGCGTACGCGCGCGACACGGTCCCGGCGTCGAGCTCGGCGCGGATCCGCCGCCACTCGGGGACGTGGTGGTCCATGAGGCGGACGAAGCGCGGCCCGTGGGACGGCTCGATCAGGTGGACCAGCTCGTGGACGACGACGTACTCGAGTCCCTCCGGCGGCCGCGTCACCAGCTCGAGCGCCAACCAGATCCGTCGCTCCTGCGGCTCGCACGTCCCCCAGTGCGTGCGCATCCGACGGATGCCGAGGAACCGCGGGTCGACGGCGAGCCGCTCGGACCACGTCGACACCAGCGGCGCCGCCGCGGCGCGGAGGTGCCGGCGCTGCCAGCGCTCGATCGCGGCGAGGCGGCGGGCCTCGTCCGCGTCGACCGGTGCGCGGAGCAGCAGGGCGTCGGGCGTCAGCGCCGCGCGAGCACGTCCCGGCACCGTCCTCACCTCGAGCGGCACGGGCCGACCGAGGACCCACCACGTCTCCCCGGCGACGCCGCGCGCGAGCGGCGGTCGCGTCAGCGCGTCGCGGCGCTCCTCCTCGCGGATGCGATCGCGGTTCCGGAGGATCCAGGCGAGGTCGGCGAGGACCGCCGCCCGGACGGCGCGGTCCGAGGCGCGCAGCGGCGCCGAGACGACGACCCGGCCGTCGGGCGGGAGGACGCGGAGGTAGATGCGGCGCATGCGCCGCCGCACGACGGTGACGTCGAGCGTGACACCGCGCGCGGTGACGGTCAGCACCGCGGAGCGCGTCGGAGCGCGCGGTGCGGAGGGGCGGGTCGGCACGGGTCCGGGTCCGGGACGGGCGCCGCCGGAGGGGCGGGCGGACCGGATGCTAGGTCCGAGGCGTCCCCGGGGGAAGGGGGTCGCCCACGTCCGCGGACGGTGCCCGGTGGGTCCGAGCGGGAGGGTGGTGGGGCGTAGAGGAGTCGAACCTCTGACCTCTTGCGTGTCGAGCAAGCGCTCTGCCAGCTGAGCTAACGCCCCGGAGCGGCGGCTCGCGCCGACCGAGGCCCCGTACGGTAGCGGGGGGCGAGGGGGTCGGCCGTGGCGCGGACGTCGGACGGACGGCGTCGGTCCGTGCGGGGCGCCGCGGTGGTGACCCTGCTGCTCGCCGCGGCCTGCGCTCCGAGCACGACCGTGGGACCCGCCGCGCCGGTCCCGCCGTCCACGGCACCACCGGGGCCGAGCCCGGCCGAGGAGCCCGCCGGGGACGGCGCGCCGGAGGCCCCCGGCACGACCCCGGACGACGGCACGACGGCGGACGCGGACGGGGCGGCCGTGCCCGGACCCTGCGACCCGGCCGTCGAGGCCGCGGTCGCCGGGACCGTCGCGGCGCAGCTCGACGCGCTGGCGGTCGGGGACTTCGCGGCCGCGTACGCCTGGGCCAGCCCGTTCTTCCGGACCGTCGTCGACCCGGACCGGTTCACGACGATGATCCGGACCGAGTACCCCGAACTGCTGGACGTCGCGTCCCGCCGCCTCGAGGGCTGCAACGTCCTGAACCGACGCGCCGTCCTGGTCGTGGCCCTCACCGCCGGCGACGGTGCCCGGCGCACCCTCGCCTACGAGCTGGGCGAGTCCGAGGAGGGGTGGCGGATCGACGGCGCCTACGACGTCGCCCCCCGCGAGCCGGCCCCCGAGGCGCCCGAGGTCTGACGGGCCGCGCGGCCCTCCGGCCGGGCGGCGGCCCCCCGTTCGTCAGCCGACGACCCGGCCGTAGCGGTGGAGCGTCCGGCTGATCGCCTGCTCGCGCAGCAGCCGGCCCAGCTCGATGTCGCCGCTGGCGACGACGGGCGCGACGACCACGCGCAGCCCGGCCTCCTCGCACGCCGCGCGCAGCGCGACCTCGACGGCGCCGACGACGCGGACGACCGCCTGCTCGAGCTCGGGATCCCCCGTGGCGACGCGGGCGGCGAGGCCGGCGTCCGTCTCGACGACGGTCGACGGGGTCGCGACGCCGACGGCCCGTGCCGCCGCCGCGACGAGCCCGCCGTCGACGTCGGGGTCGATGCTCGCCCGCGCGGGCGCACCCGTCCGGTCGGCGGCGGCGAGGACGCGCGCGACGTCGCGCGCCGAGGCGCCGGCGCCGACGCGCACGACGACCGCGCGGTGCGGCAGGTGCCGGAGCGCGTTGCGCTCGACGCGCAGCCCGGTCGCGTCGTGCTCCCCCGCGTACCGCAGCGACCAGGCCCGCTCGTCATCGGCCCGGGCCCACCCCAGCCACGCGACGTCGTCGAGGGCGGCGACCTCGGGACCGTCGGACCACCGGCCGAGCTGCGCGACGTACGCCGGTCCGCCGGCCTTCGCGCCGGGTCCGACCGCGGACCGCTTCCAGCCGCCGAAGGGCTGGCGCTGGACGATGGCGCCGGTGATGTGCCGGTTGACGTAGGCGTTGCCGACCTCGACCCGGGCCAGCCACCGCTCGACCTCGTCGTCGTCGAGGGAGTGGATGCCGCCGGTCAGCCCGTACCCGGTGCCGTTCTGCCAGGCGATGGCCTCGTCGAGGTCCCGCGCGTGCATCAGCCCCAGGACCGGCCCGAAGCACTCGTGGGTGTGGAAGTGCGACCCGGGCCGGACACCCGTCTTGATGCCCGGCGTCCAGAGGTGCTCGTCCGGGCCGACGCCCGGGGCATCGGTGACGCGTCGGGGCTCGACCAGCCACGCCTCCCCCGCGTCGAGCGTCGTGAGGTGCCGCTCCAGCGGCCCGCGCGGCGGTCCGATCAGGCGGTTCAGGTGCGTCGAGAGGTCGTGCGCCGGCCCGACGGAGAGCGACGTCGCCGCGTCGACGAGCTGCTCGAGGAACCGCCGCGACGTCGCGACGTCGCCGACGAGGATGCCGAGCGAGGCGGCCGAGCACTTCTGGCCGGCGTGACCGAAGGCGCTGCGCACGAGGTCCGCCGCCGCGAGGTCGAGGTCGGCCGACGGCGTGACGATCAGCGCGTTCTTCCCGGACGTCTCGGCGAGCAGCTCGAGGTCGCCGCGCCAGCCCCGGAACATCCGGGCGGTCTCGAACGCGCCCGTCAGGACGACCGCGTCGACGTCCGGGTGCGTCACCAGGTGGCGACCGGTGTCGTCATCGGGCACGCGGAGCAGCTGCAGCAGATCGGCGTCGACCCCGGCGGCATGGGCGGCCGCCACGATCACCTCGGCGCATCGCGGGACCTCCGGGGCGGGCTTCAGGATCGCGGCGCCACCGGCGGCCAGGGCCGCCAGCGCGCCGCCGCCGGGGATCGCGACGGGGAAGTTCCACGGCGGCACGACGAGGACGACCCGGTGCGGCGCGAACGCGGCGCCCGGGACGGCCTCGAGGTCGAGCGCGCGGTCGGCGTAGTACCGGGCGAAGTCGATCAGCTCGCTGATCTCGGGGTCGGCCTCGCCGATCGTCTTGCCGCCCTCGGCCATCATCGCCGTGAGCAGCTCGCCGCGGCGGGCCGCCAGCTCGCGGGCGACGCGGCGCAGGACCTCGCGTCGCTCCGCGGCCGGGACGGCCCGCCACCGCTCGCCGGCGGCCCGCGCGGCCGCGACGACGGCGTCGACGCGACCAGGGTCGGTGACCAGCGGCGCGACGGGCACGACGCCGGCGGCCGCCGTCCGCGCGACGTCGAGGGCCCAGGCGCGGTTCGCGGCCAGCGCGGGGTCGGTGTCCGGTTCGTTGACGAACGTCGGGGACGCGTCGGTCGCGACGACCGTCGGGTCCTCGGCGCCGCGCCGGCGGTCCTGCGTGCGGCGCGGGGCGGTCGCGACGGTGTGACGGAGGGCGAGCGAGGCCCGGAACCGCTCGGCCTCGTCGGCCAGCGCGGTGGCGCCGTCCTCGGCCGCCAGCACCGTGCGCAGGAAGTTCTCGGGACTGGCCACCTCCTCGAGACGACGGACCAGGTACGAGATGGCGACGTCGAAGTCGGCGGGGTCCACGACCGGCGTGTACAGCCGTACCCCGCCGGTCGCCTCGCGGACCGCCCGGGCCGGTCCCGGCGCCATGCCCTGGAGCATCTCGACGTCGAGCCGGTCGGCGACGCCGCGGGCCTCGGCCAGCGCGACGGTCCAGGCGACGTCGAGGAGGTTGTGGCTGGCCAGCCCGATGCGGGCCCCGACGAGCCGCTCGGGATGCAGCGCGGCGTCGACGAGCCGCTCGAAGCTGGCGTCGGTCTCGCCCTTCGTCGCGTACGGGGCCCGGGCCCAGCCGCGCAGCTCGGACTCGACCCGCTCCATCGAGAGGTTCGCGCCCTTGACGAGGCGGACGCGCAGGTCCGCCCCTCCGGCCGCGCTGCGCTCGGCCGCGAACGCCAGCAGCCGCTCGAGCGCCGCGTGCGCGTCGGGGAGGTAGGCCTGGAGCACCACGCCGGCGCGGAGGTCGCGGAACTCCTCCTCGGCCAGCACGCGGAGGAAGACGGCGAGCGTCAGGTCGAGATCGCGGTACTCCTCGACGTCGAGGTTCACGAACACGGGCGGATCGGCGGCCAGCGCCGCCCGGTACAGCGGCCGCAGCTCGGCCGCGACCCGCTCCACGGTCGCGTCGAGGTCCCAGACCAGCAGCTGGGCCGCGATCGAGGACAGCTTCACCGAGACGTAGTCGACGTCGGACCGCGCGATCAGCGCGACGGTGGCGTCGCGCCGGGCGCGGGCCTCGCGGTCGCCGAGGACCGCCTCGCCGAGCAGGTTGACGTTCAGGGTCCCGCCGACGGCGTCGCGGGCCCGCGTCAGGCGGGGGCCGAGCCGGTCCGGCGACGCGTCGAGGACGAGGTGACCGACGAGGTCCCGCAGCCGGCGCCGGGCCAGCGGGACCACGACGCCCGGCAGCGCGGGGGCGGCGAGCGCGCCCAGCCCCAGCAGCCCCCGGTCGACCGGGGCGAGGAAGTCCGCGCCGGCGACCGCGGCCGTCAGCCCGTCGTCGCCCACGACGACGCGGCGCAGGGCGCCGGCCGCGACCCGGTCGCTCTCGGCCCGCGTCACGCGGTCGACGAACCCGACCGCGAGGTCCAGGCCGGGCTCGGAGGCGACGAGCCGCGCGAGCTGACGGCCGGTCCGTCGTTCGACCCGCGAGACCGAGGTCGCGCCGGCGAGCCACCGGCCCGCGGTCGCGACGGCGGCGTCGGCCAGCGCGTCGGCCGCGGGGTCCGTCGGGGCGGGGACCGGGGGGACGTCCGCCGGGGTCGTCGCGTGGTCCGGCACGGGGGGGCTCCGTCCGCCGTGCCGCGGCGACGGGGCCCGCCGCCGGCGCACCGGCTCCGCGGGCGAGGGTAGGTACGTCGTTACGCTGCCGCGAACCGGTCCGGAGCGGTGCGAGGGTGTCCAGGACGTCACCACGGCGTGGTCGCGCGCGCGACGACGTGCGGGGCCGCCGCGCCGTCGTCCTCGCCGCGGCGCTCGCCGTCGGGCTCGCGGCCTGCGCGCCCGAGCCGCTGCCGGAGCCGGAGCCCGAGCCGGTCCGCGTTGACGAGACGCTCGGCGTCGTCCGGATCCCCGACGGCGGCGAGCTGCAGCTGCGTCTCGTCGTCGACGCGACCGGCGACGACGCGCGCGCCGCGACGGTGGTGGCGGCCGCACGGGCCGCGCTCGAGGACTTCGGACCGGTGCAGGGCGTGCCCGTCGCGCTCGGCGCCCCCCTCGACGGCGGCTGCAGCGTGACGGGCGGGACCTCCGCCGCGGTCGCGGTGGTCGCGGAGGGCGCGGTGCTCGGCGTGGTCGGGCCGACCTGCGACGCGACCCTGGCGGGCGCCGCACCGACGCTGGCCGAGGCCGGCCTGGTCGTCGTCTCGCCCGGTGTCGTCACGCCGGACTTCACGCAGGTCCCGCTCGGCGTGCCGGGTCCCGACCGGGTCGAGGGGCTCCTGCGGACGGCGCCGAACCTCCTCCTCGAGGCCGTCGGGGCCGCCCGGTTCGCCTTCGAGGAGCTCGGCCACGACCGCGCCGCGACGGTCACCGACGGCACGGCCGGCTCCGAGGCCCTCGCCGCCGCGTTCACGACCGCGTTCGAGGACCTCGGCGGCACGGTCGTCGCGGCGGAGCGCCTCCCCGAGGATGTGGACGCCGACCTCTTCCCCATGCTCGAGACGATCGCGTCCGAGGACGTCGCCGTCGGCTGGCTGCCCGTGGCGCCGGACCGCCTCCCGGCGCTGTCCGGCACGTGGGCGTCCGGGGTGCGGCTCGGCAGCACGGTCCGCATCGCCCCGAGCACCTCGGCGCACCCCGACGTCCTGGCCGACGACCGCAGCGCGGGCCTGCACGTCACCCGACCGCTGCTGACGCCGGACGAGGCGACCAACTCGGTGACCGGGATGGCCGCCGGCCCGGTCCTCGAGCGCATCGCCGGCCTCCTCGCCGAGGACGACGCGGAGGCCGCCCCCGTCACCGGCTGGTGGGCACCGGCCTACGACGCGACCGTCCTGCTGCTGCGCTCCATCGACGACGTCTCCATCCTCGACGCCGACGGCAGCCTCGTCGTCAGCCGGGCCGAGCTCCGGGTCGCGCTCGCGACCGCGGTGATGGGCGGGCTCTCGGGCCGGATCGCCTGCGACGACCTCGGCGACTGCGGGACGACCGCCGTGGAGATCCGGCTCCGCGGCCTCGAGGGGGGCACGGACCCGGCCGAGCTCCCGCTGGTCCACCTCGTCCTGCCCTGACCCGACGGGGTGGGCTCGGGCCGGACGGGCCCGACCCGAGCGGTCCCGCCGGGCTCCTACTACCCTTGTCGGCGGCCCGGGTTCACGGGCCCTCCCCTGACGCACCGCCTCCGCGCGGGCACGGTCGTGCGGGAGCCAGCAGGACCCAAGGAGTCGACCCGATGAGGTTCACCCGAAGCAGCAGGGCCGTCGCGGCCCTCGCCGCCCTCGCCCTCACCGTCGCCGCGTGCGGCGCCGAGGAGGAGGCGGCCGAGGAGACCACCGAGGCCACCGAGACCACCGAGGAGTCCACCGACGAGGCGCCGGCCGATGCCGGGTCGCTCCTCCTCGGCTACCTCCTCCCCGAGACCGGCCAGCTGGCCTTCCTCGGTCCCCCGATGATCTCCGGCGTCCAGCTGGCCGTCCAGGAGATCAACGACGCCGGTGGCCTGTTCGGCGCCGCCGTCGAGCTGATCAGCGCCGACGAGGCCGGTGACGCCGGTCGCGCCGCCGAGGAGGGCAACCGCCTCCTGGCCGCGGGCGTCGACGCCATCGTGGGTGCCGCCTCGACGTCCATGACCCTCTCGGTCATCGACGCCGTGACCAGCGCCGGGGTCGTCCAGTGCTCGCCGTCCAACACGGGCATCGGCCTGACCACCTACCCGGACAAGGGCTACTACTTCCGCACCGCGCCGAGCGACGTGCTCCAGGCGCCGGTCCTCGCCGAGACGATCCTGAACTCGGGCGCGGCCAACGTCGCCGTCGTGGCGCGTGCGGACGACTACGGCCGTCCGTTCATGGAGGAGACCGTCGCGAACCTCGAGTCGCGCGGTGCCACCGTCACCCTGCAGGAGGCGTACGACCCGGAGTCGGCGACCTTCGACTCGGTCGTCGAGGCCATGCTGAACTCGGGCGCGGACGCCTACGCCGTCATCTCGTTCGTCGAGGGCGCGCAGATCGTCTCGGGCCTGCTGGCGGCCGGCGTCGCGCCGACCGCGATCTTCGGTGCCGACGGCATCGCGGGCGCGGCGTTCGCGGACAACTTCTCGGGCCCGGAGGTGCTGGAGGGCATGACCTTCACCGCGCCGACCGCGCTCGTCCCGCCGGACTTCGAGGCCCGTCTGCTCGAGTTCAACCCGGACCTCGTGGACTTCCTGTTCGCGCCGAACTCGTACGACTGCGTCAACCTGATCGCCCTCGCGGCGGTGCAGGGCGGCTCGACCGACGCGGCGACGATCCGGGACAACATGATCTCGGTCTCGACGGGTGACAACGTCTGCACGACGTTCGCGGAGTGCCTGCCGTTCCTCGAGGCCGGCGAGACCGTCGCGTACCAGTCGTCCGCGGGCGGCGCGCTGAACCTGATCGAGGTCCGTGAGGGCGGCGGCGAGCCGTCGCAGGGCACGATCGAGGTCAGCAAGTGGGTCGACGGCGAGTTCACCTCGCAGGGCCTGGTCACCGGCAACCTGCTGGTCGACTGACCCGAGGGATCCATCCGGGCGGGGGCCCGCGGCCGCGAGGTCGCGGGCCCTCCCCTTTCCCCGGTCGAGCCCGGGTCAGCGCGCCTTCGCGAGCGTCCCGAGGTACAGCTCGATGACCTTCGGGTCCTCGAGCAGCTCACGGCCGGTCCCCGTGTGGGCGTTGCGGCCCTGGTCGAGGACGTAGCCGCGGTCGCAGATCTGGAGGCAGGTCCGGGCGTTCTGCTCGACCATCACGACCGAGATGCCGGCGTCGTTGATGCCCTCGATGCGGTCGAAGACGCCGTCCTGGTTCGCCGGCGAGAGGCCCGCCGACGGCTCGTCGAGCAGCAGGACCTTCGGGTCCATCATGAGCGCCCGACCCATCGCGACCATCTGGCGCTCGCCGCCCGAGAGCAGCCCGGCCCGCTGCCGGGCCCGGTCGGCCAGCAGCGGGAAGATCGAGCAGACGAAGGCGTACCGCTCGGTCCACGCGTCGGGGCGGAGGTACAGCCCCATCTCGAGGTTCTCGACGACCGAGAGGCTCGGGAAGACGTTGCGGACCTGCGGCACGTACCCGACCCCGCGCGACACGAGGTCGTGGGCCGGCATGCCGGTGATGTCCTCGCCGCCGAGCTGGACGCTGCCGGAGCGGACGGGGACCAGGCCGAAGATGGTCTTGATCAGCGTCGACTTCCCGGCGCCGTTCGGTCCGATGATCCCGACCAGCTCGCCCCGACTCAGCGTCAGGCTGCAGCCGTTCAGGATGTCGACGTCCGGGACGTACCCGGCGATGACGTCGCGGGCCTCGAGCACGAGCTCCCCGCTCACGCCGTCCCCCTCTCGTGCGGCGGCCGCTTCCGCGGCGGACGGTCCCGACCGTGGCTGGCCCCCAGATAGGCGTCGATGACGGCCTCGTCGGACCCGATCGACTCGGGCGGGCCCTCGGCGATGACGCGCCCCTCCGCGAGGCAGACGACCCAGTCCGAGATGTCGAACACGACGTCCATGTCGTGCTCGACGAACACGACCGTCCGGCCCTCGCGGTCGCGGAGGTCCTTGACGTGCCCGAGCAGCGACTGGGTCAGCGCGGGGTTCACGCCGGCCATCGGCTCGTCCAGCATGACGAGCGACGGCTCGACCATCAGCGCCCGCGCCATCTCGAGCAGCTTCCGCTGGCCGCCGGACAGCGTCCCCGCGAACTGGTCGCGCATGTGGTCCAGCTTGAACCGGACGAGCAGCTCCTCGGCGCGCTCGCGCAGCGCCGCCTCCTCGCGGCGCCACGCCGGCGCGAGGAGCGCCAGCGACAGCCGCTCCCCCGCCTGACCCGCCCCGCCGAGCATGAGGTTCTCGAGGACGGTCATCCGGCTCAGCGCCTTCGTGAGCTGGAACGTGCGGACCATGCCGCGCCGCGCCACGGCGTACGCCGAGGTGCTCCCGAGGGGCTCCCCGTCGAACGACCAGGTCCCGGCGTCGGGGGTGTCGAACCCGGTCAGCAGGTTGAACAGCGTCGTCTTCCCGGCGCCGTTCGGCCCGATCAGTCCGGTGATCAGGCCGCGCTGGATCTCGAGGTGGGCGACGTCGACGGCGGTGACGCCGCCGAAGGACCGGCGGAGCCCGTCGACGACCAGCACCGGGTCGGGCTTCGCGACGCCCGGCTCGCGGGCGACGCCGGCCAGGGGGCCGATCGTGCGACCGGACCCGGCGGGGACGTGGGCGTCAGCGGACATCGAGGCGGAGCTCCTCCCGGTCGCCGAGGATGCCCTGCGGTCGGAACACCATCAGTGCCATCAGCAGGGCCCCGACCACGATCAGGGTGGTGGCGCCGACGGCCTGCCCGGCCGAGACACCGGGGATGACCCCGGACTCGACCACGGTCCGGACCCCGGACTGGAGCCCCGTGATCAGGAACCAGAACAGGACGGTGCCGGCCAGCGGCCCCACGGCGGTCGCGGTCCCCCCGAGGATGACCATCGTGAACGCGAAGAACGTGACCTGCGGCAGGAACATGTCGGGCTGGATCGTCTGGAGCGAGAGGACGAACACCATCCCGCCGATGCCGCCCAGCACGCCGCCGAGGATCAGGCTCTGCATCTTGTAGAGGAACACGTTCTTCCCGAGACTCCGGGCCGCGTCCTCGTCCTCGCGGATCGACCGCAGCACGCGGCCCCAGGGACTGCGCATCAGTCGGTGGACCGCGATCGAGAGCAGCACGGCGACCCCCCAGCCGACGGTCATCGCCCACATGCGGTTCCCGCTGAACGCGAGCGCCCCGAGGTAGCGGTCGCCGGGGAACGGCGAGACCGCGTAGAACTCGCCGGCGAACTGGCGCAGGCCGTACACGCCGCCGGTCACGTCCTCGCTGGTCGAGTTCCGGCTGAGGAACCGCAGGATCTCGGCTGCCGCGATGGTGGTGATCGCGAGGTAGTCGGCCCGGAGCCGCAGCGTCGGCGCCCCGAGCAGCAGCGCCAGCACGACGGCGGCCGCGAGCCCCGAGAGCAGCCCGACCCAGAGCGGCTGGCCGTACACGGCGACGGGGATGGCCAGGCCGTACCCGCCGACCAGCATGAACCCGACCTGCCCGAAGTTCAGCAGTCCCGTGTAGCCGAAGTGGATGTTCAGACCGATCGCGAGCAGCGCGTACGCCGCGGCCGTCGGCCCGATGGCGGCGCGGAGCGCGTCGAAGACGACCGTCTCGATCATCCGATGCGCTCCCGTCGGCCCAGGATCCCCTGGGGTCGGACCAGCAGGATGACGGCGAGGACCAGCAGGGCCCAGACGTACTTGATCTGACTCGAGAACCAGACGGTGCTGACCTCGCTGACGAGCCCGACGACGATCCCGCCGACCATCGCGCCGTACGCCGAGCCGAGCCCGCCGAGGATGACCCCGGCGAACATCAGCAGCAGCAGCCGGAAGCCCATGAGGTAGTCGACCGACTCGATCAGGCCCAGGAACGTGCCGCCGATGCCCGTCAGGGCCCCGCCGAGGATCCAGACGGCGAGGATGACGCGCTGGACGTCGATCCCGGAGGACTCGGCGAGGTCGCGCTCGTCCGCGACGGCCCGCATCGCCTTCCCGAGCCGGGTGCGGTTCAGCAGCAGGCCGACGCCGGTGAGGATGGCGAGCGACAGCCCCATCACGACGATCTCGGTCGGCTGCAGCCGGACCAGGCCGATCTCGAGCGCCGTCTGGAGGGTGTACTCGCCGTACGAGCTCCGCGACCCGCCGAAGAACAGCAGCGCGAGGTGCCGGAGCACGAACCCGAGCCCGATCGAGACGACGAGCATCGCGATCAGCCCCGTCTGACGGGCCCGGAGCGGCCGCCAGAGGAACCGGTCGAGGCCCCCCGAGAACGCCGCGCTGGTCAGGACCGCCAGCGGCACGGCGATCAGGAACCGCAGTCCCAGCGTCACGTTCAGGAAGAAGGTGAGGAACGCGCCGACGGTGACGAGGTCCCCGTGGGCGAAGTTCACGAGCCCGGTCGTCCCGAAGATCAGGGAGAGCCCGACGGCGGTCATCGCGATGATCAGGCCGAACTTCAGGCCGTTCACCGCGTTCTGGGCGAGCAGCCGACCGAAGGTCGGCCCCTGGTCGACGGGCTCGCCGAGCGCGAAGACCGCCGCGGAGCGGGCGTTCTCGAAGACGTTCACCGCGACCGTCGTGCGGTCGGGATCCCGGAGCGTCACCCCGTCGGGCAGCGAGGCGACGTCGAGCTCGACGACGTACGCGCCCGGACCCGGCAGCCCGAGCTCCCACGCGCCGTCGGCGCCGCTGCGGACCTCGCCGACCGGGGTCCCGTCCTCGGCGGTCACGACGATCAGAACGCCCGCGACCGGCTCCCCGCCGTCGCTGAGCCGCCCGGCGATGGTCTCGCTCGACTGGGCCAGCGCCGCCACGGGGAGGAGCAGGGCCGCCAGCAGCCCGATCACCGCGCCGAGCCGGGCCCGGACGTCCGGGCGTGGCCGGGCAGGGGTCACCGACGGGTCCCGCACACGACGTCTCCCCCGTCGGACCGCCCGAGCATAGGGGCCGGGCACGAGCGGGGGGACCCGTGCGCGGCTGGAGGCGGGGACGGGAATCGAACCCGTGATCGGGGATTTGCAGTCCCCTGCCTTACCACTTGGCCACCCCGCCGGGTGCGGCGCGGAGGGTAGCCAGCACGTCACCCGGGCCCGTCGGGCACCGCGTCCTCCCCCTCGTCGACGTCGCCGCGGCCCTCGAGCGCGGCGGCCAGCCGCTCGAACGCGGCCCGGCGCGCGGGCGGGAGCACGGCGTCCGGCAGGCCGCAGCCCGGTTCGCCCGCGTGCCGGCAGTCGTCCAGCGCGCACCGCAGGTCAGCGAGCTCCGGGAAGCAGCGCGCGAGCCCGGCCCGGTCGAGCATCCCGAGCCCGAGCGAGCGCACGCCGGGGGTGTCGACGAGCGTGCCGCCACCCGGCAGCGGGAGCGCGCGGGCCGCGACCGTCGTGTGCCGACCGCCCCGGGCCCCCACGTCCCCCACGGCGCGGTCGGCCTCGGGGACGACGGCGTTGACGAGGGAGGACTTCCCGACGCCCGAGTGCCCGGTCAGCACCGTCCAACCGGAGGCGATGCGCGCGCGCAGCTCGTCCAGCCCCGCCCCGGTCACGACCGAGGTGGGGAGGACCTCGTCGACGGCCCCCTCGTAGGGGGCGAGCGCCGCGGCGAGGTCCGCCGCGGTCGGGCCGTCCGGCGCGTCGACGAGGTCGGCCTTCGTCACGACGAGCAGGACGCGGAGTCCCCCGTCGACCGCGGCGACGATGGCACGGTCCGCGAAGCGCAGGCCGGCCGCGAGGTTGTCGGCCCCGACGACGACGGCGACGCGGTCGACGTTCGCGGCCACGACCCGCTCGCGGTGGTCGAGGTCGTCCGCCGTCCGGCGCAGCACGGTCGCCCGCGGGAGGCGCTCGACGAGGCGGGCGGCGCCGCGATCGCGGTCGCCGCTGACCCGGACGCGGTCCCCGACCGCGACCCGGGCGCCGCGGAGCGCACCGCCGTACCGCGCGGGGAACGGGACGCCGGGCGCGTCCTCGGCGACGACCGTCGCCCGCCCGCGGTCGAGCGCCACCACCCGCGCGGTCGCGGCCCGGCTCCGGGCGGCCCGGGCGGCGGCCGACGGCTCGGGCCGGCCCCGCGGACCGCGCGGGTCGTCCTCGTCCCAGGCGTCGGCGATGGCGTCGGCGTCGATGCGGGGCATGGGCGCATCCTGCCATCCCCGGCCCATGCGCGCCCGGTCCGGATTAGCCTCGACCGCGGGAGGGTGGCGTCGGGGGACGCCGCCGCGCCGGGAGGGACGCCGTGGCGGACGCGATCGAGGGCCTGCTCGAGGAGGACCGGCGGTTCCCGCCCCCCGACGGCTGGGTCAGTCGGACCGGCGTGACCGACGAGGGGCTCCGCGAGCGCGCCGCGGACGACCCCGAGGGGTACTGGGCCGGTGAGGCCGGCCGCCTCGACTGGATGCGGCCGTTCACCGAGGTCCTGGCCTGGGACGCCCCCCACGCGCGGTGGTTCGCGGACGGGACCCTGAACGCCAGCGCGAACTGCCTCGACCGTCACGTGGCCGCCGGCCTCGGGGATCGCGTCGCGTACCACTGGGAGGGCGAGCCCGGCGACACGCGCACCCTGACCTACGCGGACCTCCTGGCCGAGGTCGGCCGGACCGCGAACGCGCTGCGCGCGCTCGGCGTGCGCCGCGGGGACCGCGTCGCCGTCTACCTCCCGATGATCCCCGAGCTGCCGATCGTGATGCTGGCCTGCGCCCGCATCGGGGCGGCCCACTCGGTCGTGTTCGGCGGGTTCAGCGCGGCCGCGCTGCGCCAGCGCATCGAGGACGCGACCTGCCGGGTGCTCGTGACGGCCGACGGCGCGCACCGCCGCGGCGACACGTTCCCGCTGAAGGAGCAGGCGGACCTCGCCGTCGACGGTGACACGCCGGTCGAGCGGGTGCTCGTCGTGCGCCGGACCGGTCAGGAGGTCGCGATGCGCGACGGCCGCGACGTCTGGTGGCACGACCTCGTCCCGACCCAGGACGCCGCCTGCGCCCCCGAGGAGATGGGGGCCGAGGACCTGCTGTTCCTGCTCTACACGTCGGGCACGACCGGCCGCCCGAAGGGGATCATGCACACGACCGGCGGGTACCTGACGCAGGCCGCCTCGACCCACCGTCTGGTGTTCGACCTCGACCCCGCGCACGACGTGTACTGGTGCGCGGCCGACATCGGGTGGGTGACCGGGCACTCGTACATCGTGTACGGGCCGCTCGCGAACGGCGCGACGTCGGTGCTGTACGAGGGGACGCCGAACTTCCCGCGCGAGGACCGGCTGTGGTCGATCGTGGCCCGGTACGGCGTGACGCAGCTGTACACCGCGCCGACCGCGATCCGCGCCTTCATGAAGTGGGGCCGCGAGCATCCCGACGGGCACGACCTCTCGACGCTGCGCGTGCTCGGCAGCGTCGGCGAGCCGATCAACCCCGAGGCCTGGATGTGGTACCGGGAGGTCATCGGCGGCGGGCGCGCGCCGGTCGTCGACACGTGGTGGCAGACCGAGACCGGTGGGATGATGGTCGCGCCGATCCCGGGCGGGACGGTGACCAAGCCCGGCTCGGCGACGTTCCCGCTGCCCGGCGTCTCGATCGACGTGGTCGACGAGGCCGGCGACCCCGTCGGCGTCCCCGGGGGCGGGTACCTCGTGATCGACCGGCCCTGGCCGGGGATGCTCCGCGGCATCTGGGGGGACGAGGAGCGGTTCGTCGAGACCTACTGGTCGCGGTTCCCCGGCCGGTACTTCGCGGGGGACGGCGCGAAGCGCGACGCCGACGGGTACCTCTGGCTCCTCGGCCGGGTCGACGACGTGATGAACGTCTCGGGCCACCGGCTCTCGACGACCGAGATCGAGTCGGCGCTGGTCAGCCACCCGAAGGTCGCCGAGGCCGCCGTGATCGGCCGGGCCGATCCGCAGACCGGACAGGCGGTCGCGGCGTTCGTGACGGTCCGCGGCGGCGTCGAGGCCGACGACGCGCTGGCCCGCGAGCTGAGGGAGCACGTCGCGACGATGATCTCACCGATCGCGAAGCCGGCCTCGCTGCTGTTCACCGCCGACCTCCCGAAGACCCGGTCCGGGAAGATCATGCGCCGCCTGCTCCGCGACATCGCCGAGGACAAGCAGCTCGGCGACACGACGACCCTGGCCGACGCCGGCGTGGTCGACGCGATCAAGGGCCGGTACCTCGCGGAGGCCTCCCCCGAGGAGTGATCCTCGGCGGGTCCCGACCCGCCCCCGAGGGGGTGGCGGACCCCGCACGGATACCCTCCCCCACCGCGTCGCCGTCCCCGGCGCCGCGTCCGGAGGGCTCCCGCCGTGCTGCTGCCGCTCGCGGTGGCCGCGCCGCTCGTCGCCGCGGCGCTGCTGCCCCTGCTCGGGCGTCGGTTCGGCCGTGACGTGGCCCTGCCGGCCGCCGCGGTGCTCGCGGCCGTGGCCGTCGGGCTCGGTCGGCGGGTCCCGGCGGTCCTCGACGGTGCGACCGCGACCTGGACGCGGCCCTGGCTGCCGGGGACCGGGGTGGAGGCGGCCCTCCGCCTCGACGGGCTCGCCCTGCTGTTCGCGCTGGTCGTCACGGTCGTCGGCGTGCTCGTCATGCTGTACGCGCGGTGGTACTTCGCGGCGGACGACCCCGCCGCGGTCCGCACGGTCGCCCTGCTGACGCTGTTCGCCGGCGCCATGCTCGGCGTGGTCCTCGCCGACGACGTGATCCTGCTGTTCGCCGCGTGGGAGCTGACCAGCATCACGAGCTTCTTCCTGATCGGCGGCGACGGGACGAAGGGGGCGAGCGGCGCCCGCCGTGCGCTGCTCGTGACCGCGCTGGGCGGGCTGGCGCTCCTGGGGGCCGCCGTCCTCCTCGCCCAGGCCGCCGGGACCACGTCGCTCGCGGGTGTCCTGGCCGCCGGCCCCGAGGTCCGCGCGGCCGGCACCGCCACGGCCGCCGTCGCCCTCGTCGTCCTCGCCGCCGCCACGAAGTCCGCCCAGGTGCCGTTCCAGTTCTGGCTGCCGGGGGCGATGGTGGCCCCGACGCCCGTCTCGACGTACCTCCACGCCGCCACGATGGTGAAGGCCGGCGTCTACCTCGTCCTCCGGCTGGCCCCGGCGTTCCAGGGGCTGGCCGTCTGGCACGGGACGCTGGTCCTGCTCGGCGGGACGACCGCGGTCCTCGGGGCCTGGGTCGCCGTGACGCGCCGGGACCTGAAGGCGCTGATGGCGTACTCCACGGTCAGCCAGCTCGGGCTCCTCGTCGCCCTGGTCGGGCTGGGCACGCCGCTCGCGCTCGGGACCGCCGGGCTGCACGTGCTGGCCCACGCGCTGTTCAAGGCCGCGCTGTTCATGACCGTCGGCGTCGTGGACCACGCCACGGGGACGCGCGACCTCGACCGGCTGGGCGGCCTCGGACGGGCGCTGCCCGGGACGGCCGTCGCGGCGACGCTGGCCGCGGCCGGGATGGCCGGGGTCCCACCGCTGCTGGGGTTCGTGACGAAGGAGGAGGCCCTCGCGGCGTTCCTGAAGGGCGCCGGCACCTACGGCGCGCCGGCCTGGACCGGGGACGTCGGCCTCGCGCTGATCGTCGTGGCCAGCGTCGGGACCGTGGCGTACTCGCTGCGGTTCGTGCTGGGGACGTTCGCCGGACCGCTGCGGACCCCGGTGCACCACCGGCCGGGCGGCGGCCTCGAGGCGCCGGCCGTGGCGCTGGCGGCCGCCTCCCTCGTCGCCGGCGTCCTCGTCGGGACCCTCACGCCGGTCCTCGACCTCCTCGGCCGCGACCTCGGCGGCGGTGCGCCCGGCGTCGAGCTGAAGCTCTGGCACGGCGTGACGCCGCTGCTGCTGACCACGCTCGGGGTGCTCGCGGCCGGACTGGCCGTCGAGCTCGGCCGCGGCCGGCTGGTCGGGGTGCTGCGGGCCGGCCGGCTCCCCGACGGCGCCGCCGCGTTCGACGCGACGTACGACGGGACCCTGCGGCTGGGCGGCCGCGTCCGCGCCATCTCCGAGCTCCACGGCCTCCCGGCGTTCCTCGGACCGCCGCTGGTCGTCGCGGTCGGGCTGCTGCTCGTCGGGCTGGTCACCGTCGCGCCGACCGGTACGCCGCCGGACGGTCAGGCGCTCGACTGGGTGCTCGTCGCCCTGCTCGCCATCGGCGTCCTCGGGGTGACGCAGTCGCGGTCGCGGATCGGCGCCGTCGCCGGCCTCAGCCTGGTCGGGTTCCTCGTCGCCGGCTGGTTCGTCCTCCACGGCGCCCCCGACCTCGCGCTGACGCAGCTGCTGGTCGAGGCGCTGACCGTCGCGCTGGTCGTGGTCGTGTTCCGTCGGCTGCCCGACACGTTCGCCGCCGGCGCGCGGCTCCGGCGCGGCACGGCCGCCGCGGCCGCGGCCGCCCTCGGGCTCGGGCTCGGCGGCGTGACCTGGCTGGCCGTCGGCCGGACGGGTCGCAGCGCCGTCGGGGACCGGTACCTGGCCCGCGCGGAGGAGCTGACCGGCGGCCGCAACGTCGTCAACACCATCCTCGTCGACTTCCGCGCGCTGGACACCCTCGGCGAGATCGCCGTCCTCGCGGTCGCGGCCGCCGGCATCTTCGCCCTGATCCGGACCCCGGCGGAGCGACCGCTCGGACCCCCGCGGGCGCTCCCCCTCGACCGGGGCGGCGACCCGCGGTGGCGGGGCTCCGGCGGCATCGAGGGTCCGATCCTCCGGCTGATGACCGAGCTGGTCGCACCCGTGCTGCTCGTCGTGGCCGGCTGGCTGCTCTGGCGCGGTCACCAGGACGTCGGGGGCGGCTTCATCGGCGGGCTGGCCGCCGGCGCGGCCGCCGTGCTTCTGTACCTCAGCCAGGGCCACGAACGCCTCTGGGGCTCGCGGTGGTTCCGGACGCTGCCGCTGACCGGCGCGGGCCTGGGCGTCGCGCTGGCCCACGCCCTCTCCGGCCCCCTGACGGGCGGCGCCTTCCTGCCCGGCGGGAAGCTGACCGTCCTGGGCGTCACCGTCGCGCGGTCGCTCGTGTTCGACGTCGGGGTGTTCGTCGTCGTCGTCGGCATGGTCATCGGGATCCTGCGCCACCTCGGACAGGGGCTCCCCGAGGACGAGCCGGCGGCGGACCGCGGCGGGCCCGACGACCGGGACCCGGCCGGCGACGCGGGGGTCCGGGCATGAGCGCCGCGGTGGTCGTCGGACTCCTCGCCGCCGGCGGGACGTACCTCGTCCTGCAGCGCGGCGTGGTCCGGGTCGCGCTGGGGTTCACGCTGCTCGGCCACGCGGCGACCACGCTGCTCATCGCGGCCGGCGGGGCCGACGCCCGCGGCGTGCCGTTCGCCGGGGCCGGCCCCGGGGCCGCCGACCCGCTCCCCCAGGCGTTCGCGCTGACCGCGATCGTGATCTCGCTGGGACTGACCGCGTTCCTGCTCGCGCTCGCCTTCCGGAGCCGCGACGTGCACGGCAGCGACGACCTCGAGACCACCGAGGGCGAACGATGAGCGGCCTGATCCCCCTCGCCTTCGCCTTCCCACTGACCGCTGGCGCCCTCGGGACGCTGCTGCGGGGCCGGCGGGCCGCACAGCGCCTCCTGACCGTCGCGGCGGCGCTGGTCGTGCTGGCCCTCGGGGTCGTCCTCCTCGCGGAGGTCCGGACCGGCGGCGTCGTGACGGACGACGTCGGGGCGTGGCCGGACGGGCTCGCGATCGTCCTCGCCGTCGACCCCCTCGCGGCGCTGATGCTCTGCGTCACCGCCGGGGCGACGCTGGTCGCGCTCACCGTCGCCTGGGCCCGGGGCGAGGACGACCACCCGCTGTTCCACCCGCTCGTCGCGTCGCTGCTCGCCGGCGTCGCGCTCGCGCTCGTGACCGCCGACCTGTTCAACCTGTTCGTCGCGTTCGAGGTCATGCTGATCGCGTCGTACGTGCTGCTCGCGCTCCGCGGCGGACGCGACCAGGTCCGGGCCGGCGTCGTGTACGTCGGCACGAACCTCCTGGCCTCGGCGCTGTTCCTGCTCGGCGTGGGCCTCGTCTACGGCGCCACCGGCACCGTGAACCTGGCAAGGCTGGCCACGGCCGTCCCCGGCGACCCGGCGGCGCTGGCCGGCCTCTCGCTGCTGCTCGTCGCCGTCGCCGCGAAGGCCGGACTGGTCCCGCTGCACGGCTGGCTGCCCCGCGCCTACGTCCACGCCGGGCCGGCCGTGACCGTGCTGTTCTCGGGCCTGCTGACGAAGGTCGGCGTGTACGTCCTGTACCGCCTGACGTCGCTGATCCTCGTCGACGTGACCGGCCTGGCGCCGTGGCTCGTCGCGGTCGCGGCCGTCACCATGGTCGTCGGCGTGGTCGGGGCGGTCGGCGGGAAGGACATGCGCGGCATCCTGACCTTCCACATGGTCAGCCAGGTCGGGTACCTCGTCCTGCCGCTCGGACTGATGACGGTGGACGCCGTCGCCGCCGGCGTCCTCTACCTCGTCCAGTACGTCGCGGTGAAGGCGGCGCTGCTCGCCGTCGCGGCCGCGACCCGGTCGCTCGAGGGCAGCGACCGCCTCGCCGACCTCGGCGGGCTGCTGCGCACCCGGCCGGCGCTCGGGATCGCGTTCCTCCTCCCGGCGCTGGCCCTCGCGGGGCTGCCGCCGACGTCCGGCTTCGTCGGGAAGTACCTGCTGATCGACGCGGCGTTCGCCGCGGGCTCGTGGTGGGGCGGAGCGGTCATGCTCGGCGTCAGCCTGCTGACGCTGCTCTCCATGATCAAGATCCTGACCGGGGCGTTCTGGGGCGAGCGCCCCGAGCGACCCGACCCCGGGCACGTGCTGACCGCGACCCGACGCCGCGTGCTGGTCGGCGTCCCCCTGGCCATCGGGGTCGCCGCGGTGCTGCTCGGCCCGGCCGCGGCCCCGCTCCTCGAACTCGCGCGGGACGTCGCGACGGGCCTGGTCGACCCGTCCGGGTACCTGACCGCGGTGGTGCGACCGTGATGCGCTGGCCGCTGCGTCTGCTCGCGTTCCTCGTCTGGTTCGCGAAGGAGGTCGCGGTCGCGAACCTCCGCGTCGCACGGCAGGCGCTGACCCCGGGTCTGGACATCGACGCCGCGATCGTCCGGGTCCCGACGCGGTGCCGCACGCCCTTCGAGCTGGTCGTGTTCGCGAACTGCATCACCCTGACGCCGGGCACCATCACCCTCGAGGCCGACGAGGCGGCGCGGGTGCTGTACGTCCACGGGATGTTCGTCGCGGACCGGGCCGAGTTCCGCGCGCGCCTGGCCGACATGGAGCGCCGCGTGCTGGGGGCCGTCCGGCCCCGGATCGACCGCGGGGAGGTCGGGGTGTGATGCCGCTGGACCTGATGCTCGGTGCGCTGGGGGCGGCGTTCGCCCTCGCGATGATCCGCGTCCGCCGCGGCCCGACCATCGCCGACCGGGCCATCGCCGGGGACGTCGCGCTGTACGGCGTGATCGGCGCGGTCGCGCTGCTGGCGCTGCGACAGGACGCGCCCCAGTTCCTCGACGTGGTCCTGGTGGCGACGCTGCTGGGGTTCCTGGCCAGCGTCGCCCTCAGCCTGCTGATCGGGAGGGAGCGGCGATGAGCCCGGTCGCGCTGGCGCTCGTCGGGCTGGGCTCGGCGCTGATCCTCCTGGCCGCCGTCGGCGTCCTGCGGTTCCCCGACGTGCTGACGCGGGCGAACGCGGCCTCCAAGGCGACGGGACTGGGGCTGGCGGTGCTGCTGCTGGGGGTCGCCGTCGAGGTCGGGACCCCGCGGGGCTGGACGGTGCTGGGCCTGGCGGTGGTGCTGCAGCTGGTCACGACGCCGGTCGCGGGGCACGTCCTGGCGCGGGCCGCGTACCGATCGGGCGCCCCGCTCTGGGAGGGGACGCGGAGCGACGACCTCCGGACGTACTACCGGACGCACCCGCGGCTCCGCGACGAGGTCCGGCCGCCGGACCACGATCCCGGCCCCGGCGCGGACCCGACGGCCTGAGCCCGGTCAGGCCGCCCAGCGCGGGTGGTCGGGGAACAGCGCCCGGAGGGTCGGGTTCGCCCGGTCCGCCGGACTCAGGACGGGCGCGCCGACCGGCCAGGCGACGGCGAGGTCCGGGTCGTCCCAGGCGACGGACGGCTTCGGCTCGATCGGCCGGAACTCCTCGGTGACGTCGTAGAGGTAGTCGGTGTCCTCCAGCGTCAGGAACGAGTTCGCGAGGCCGCGGGACAGGTACAGCCGGATCCGCTCGCCCGGCGGGTCGCCGAGCTCGAACGTCTCGACCTCGCCGAAGGTCGGACTGTCCGGCCGGATGTCCGCGATCGCGCAGAACGCCCGGCCCCGCGTGACGTAGACCAGCTTGTCCCAGGGCTCGGCGTGGAAGCCGCGGAGGACGCCCGGCCCCGAGCGCGAGTGGTTGCCCTGGCGGAGCTCGGGCTCGCGGCCCAGCGCCGCCGCGAGCTCGCCGCGCTGGTAGGTCTGGCGGAAGAACCCGCGCTCGTCGCCGTGCGTGTCCCACCGCACGACGAGCAGGCCGGGGATACGGGTCGTCGCGACGGGCATGCGACGACGCTAGCCGCAGGGGTCCACAGGACGGGGGACGGCTCCCCCCCGCGACCGTCCCGCTCGCGTACGGTCCCGCCGTCCCGACCCGCCGCCCGTCGGCACGACCCGGGGAGCGCCGTGGCCGAGTACAGCGCGAGGAGCATCAGCGTCCTCAAGGGCCTCGACGGGGTCCGGAAGCGCCCCGCGATGTACATCGGCTCCACCGACGTCCGCGGCCTCCACCACCTCGTCTGGGAGGTCGTCGACAACGCCGTCGACGAGCACCTCGCGGGGCACGCGAAGCGGATCTCCGTCCGGCTCCTCGCCGACGGCGGCGTCGAGGTCACCGACGACGGCCGGGGCATCCCCGTCGACCGCCACCCCACCGAGAAGCGGCCCGCGGTCGAGGTCGCCCTGACCACCCTGCACGCCGGCGGGAAGTTCGACCAGCAGTCCTACGCGGTCTCGGGCGGCCTCCACGGCGTCGGCGTCTCGGTCGTGAACGCCCTCTCGACCCGGACCGAGGTCGAGGTCGTCCGCGACGGCGCCCGGCACACCGCCGCGTTCGAGCGCGGTCGGACCGTCGAGAAGCTCGAGAAGCAGCGCGGGAAGCGGTCCGGCTCCGGCACCACGGTGCGGTTCTGGGCCGATCCGGACGTCTTCGAGACGACGACCGTGGCGTACGACACGGTGGCGCAGCGGCTCCGCGAGACGGCCCTCCTGAACCCGGGCCTCGCGCTCACGGTCACCGACGACCGCGACGGCCGCAGCGAGACGTTCCGCTCGAAGCGGGGCCTGGCCGACCTCGCCGACGAGCTGCTCGGCGGGGCCGCGCCGCTCGTCCCGGTCATCACGCTCTCGGACGCGCGGGAGGTCGACGGCCGGGCGATGGCGATCGACGTCGCGCTGACCTGGAGCGAGGGGTTCCACGACGACCGCGTCCGGTCCTACGTGAACGTCGTGCGGACCGCCGACGGCGGCACCCACGAGGAGGGCCTGCGCCGGGCCCTGACCGCGACCCTGAACCGCTTCGGCCGCGAGTCCCGAGCCCTCGGGGCGAAGGACGCCAACCTGACGGGCGACGACGTCCGGGAGGGCCTCGTCGCGGTCGTCTCGATCAAGCTGCCCGACCCGCAGTTCGAGGGCCAGACGAAGGGCCGCCTCGGCTCGACCGCCGCCCGGTCCTACGCCGAGCAGGTGGTCGGCGAGGGGCTCGCACGGTGGCTCGACGCCAACGCCGCGAAGGGCCGACGCATCGTGCGCCGGGCCGCGGTGGCCGCGCAGGCCCGCCAGGCCGCCCGGGCCGCGCGCGAGCTGACGCGGCGCAAGGGCCTGCTCGACGTGCAGTCGGCCGGGCTGCCGGGGAAGCTCGCGGACTGCACCTCCCGGGACCGCGAGGCGACCGAGCTGTTCGTCGTCGAGGGCGACAGCGCCGGCGGCTCGTCGAAGTCGGCCCGGGACCGCGCCACGCAGGCGATCCTGCCGCTGCGCGGGAAGGTCCTGAACGTCCAGCGCGCGACCGAGGCGAAGGCCCTCGAGAACGCCGAGATCCAGGCCCTCGTCAAGGCCGTCGGGACCGGGATCGGGGCGGGGTACCGCGAGGACCGGCTGCGGTACGGGCGGATCATCCTGATGGCGGACGCCGACGTCGACGGCGGGCACATCACCACGCTGCTGCTCACCTTCTTCTTCAAGTACATGCGACGGCTGATCTCGGACGGACACCTGTTCCTGGCCCAGCCGCCGCTGTACCAGCTGAGCCGCGGGAAGGACGTCGCGTACGCGATGAGCGACGCCGAACGCGACGAGCTGCTGCGCACCACGTTCAGGGGTCGCGGCGGCGTCGAGGTCCAGCGGTTCAAGGGGCTCGGCGAGATGGACGCCGAGCAGCTGTGGCGGACCACGATGGACCCCGAACGGCGGACGCTGCTGAAGGTGACGCTCGGGGACGAGGAGGCGACGGGGATGCTGTTCGAGCGGCTGATGGGGAACCAGACCGACGAGCGTCGGAACTGGATCGTCGAGCGGGCGCGGTTCGCCCGGAACCTGGACCTGTGATGGCGGCACGCAAGGGCACGCGGCGGTCGGCGCAGCAGACGCTCGCGGTCGGCGACACGCGCGACGTCACGATCGACGAGCGCATGGAGCAGGCCTTCCTCGACTACTCGATGTCGGTCATCGTCAGCCGCGCGCTCCCCGACGTGCGGGACGGCCTGAAGCCGGTCCAGCGCCGCATCCTCTACTCGATGTGGGAGTCCGGCCTCCGGCCCGACCGCCCCTACCGCAAGTGCGCCTCGGCCGTCGGCGAGGTCATGAAGACGTACCACCCGCACGGCGACTCCTCGATCTACGACGCGCTCGTCCGCATGGCCCAGGAGTTCACGACCCGGGCCCCCCTGGTCGACGGCCACGGCAACTTCGGCTCGATCGACGGGGATCCCCCGGCCGCGATGCGCTACACCGAGGCGCGGCTCTCCCCGCTCGCGATGTCCCTGCTCGACGGCATCGACGAGGACACCGTCGACGTCGTCGAGAACTACGACGGGTACGCCACCGAACCCGTCGTCCTGCCGGCGCGGTTCCCGAACCTCCTGGTGAACGGCGCGACGGGCATCGCCGTCGGCATGGCGACGACCATCCCGCCGCACAACCTCGGCGAGGTCGTCGACGCCTGCCTGGCCCTCGTGAAGCGGCCCGACGCCTCGGTCGACGACCTGATGCGCCACGTCCCCGCGCCGGACCTCCCCGGCGGGGCCCGCATCGTCCCCGGTCCCGGCATCCGTGAGGCGTACGTCTCCGGACGCGGCGCGATCGTGGTCGAGGGCGTCGCCACCGTCGAGGAGCGCAGCGGCATGCCGCGCGTCGTCATCACCGAGATCCCGTACCAGGTGAACAAGGCCTCGCTGCTCGAGCGGATGGCGGCCCTCGTCGCCGACAAGCGGCTCGAGGACGTCCGCGACCTCCGGGACGAGTCGTCGCGCGACGGCATGCGGATCGTCGTCGAGTGCAAGCGCGGCGCCGACCCGGCCGCCGTCCTCGCGGCGCTGTACCGCCTGACGGACCTGCGCACGACGATCAACGTGAACATGGTGGCGCTGGTCGACGGTGCGCCCCGGACCCTCGGGCTGCGGGAGGCGCTCGTCGCCTACCTCGCCCACCAGCGCGAGGTCCTGACCCGACGCACGCAGCACCGCCTGACGCGGGCCCGCGACCGGGCCCACGTCGTCGAGGGGCTGCTCACCGCCATCGACCGGCTCGACGAGGTCATCGCGACGATCCGGGCCGCCGACAGCGCCGAGGAGGCGCGCGTCGCGCTGATGGAGGGGTTCGCGCTGACCGAGGTCCAGGCCCGGGCGGTGCTCGACCTGCAGCTCCGCCGACTCGCCGCGCTCGAGCGGGCGGCCCTCGAGGACGAGTACCAGGAGCTGCTCGGTCTCATCACCGAGCTCGAGGGCATCCTCGGCGACGCGACGGTCCTCGACGGCGTCCTCGTCGCCGAGCTCCGGACCCTGCGCGACCGCTTCGCCGACCCGCGCCGCACGCGGATCGAGGAGGCCGCCGCGACCGAGGACGGGGACGACCGTGGGACCCCGGCCTTCGCGGCCCAGGAGGTCACCGTCGCCGTCACCCGCGGCGGGACGGCGAAGGTCACCGCCCGGCGCCGGACGACCCCGGCGCTGACCGCGGCCGCGGACCCGGCCGTCGCCGTGCTGCCCTGCACCACGGCGGACACGCTGCTGCTGCTCGACGCCGGGGGGACGGCGCACCGCGTCGCCGTCGCCGACCTCCCGGTCGCCCGACCCTCGCAGCGCGGGACCCACGTCGGCGGGCTGCTCGGTGGGGGCCCGGACGCACCGGTCGTCGCCGCGGTCGTCGTCCCGGACGGGACCGACGACCTGACCCTCGTCACCCTCAGCGCCCGCGGCCTCGTGAAGCGCGGCGACCTCACCGAGGTCGCCGGCTCGCGGCAGCGCTCGCTGGCCGCGGCCGGCGTCCGCGACGGCGACGAGCTGGTCGCGGCGGCCCTCTGTCGCGACGCCGACGAGCTGGTCCTCGCGACCGACGGCGGGACGGCCCTGCGGATCGCGGCCGAGGAGGTCCGGCCGATGGGCCGCACGGCGGCCGGGGTCCAGGGCGTCCGTGTCGACGACGGCCGGGCCGTCTCGCTCGGCGTGATCGCCGCCGGTGCGGACCCCGACGCGACGGCGCTGCTGGCCGTGACCGCGGCCGGGACGGCCCGTCGCTTCCCGCTGTCGGAGCTGCCCGTGGCGGGTCGCGGCGGGAAGGGCCTGAAGGTCGGCGAGGCGCCGCTGGTCGCCTGCGTCCCGGCCACCGCGGTCCATCTCGTCGTCGCGGGTGAACCGACGGTGCTGCGGGCGTCCGACCTGCCCGAGGGCCGGCGCACCGCCCGCGGGACCGCCCTGGCCGGCGCCGTGGCGCCCGGGGCGGCGGTCGAGCCGCCGGCGTGAGCGACGCCGCGACGCCCGGGACGCCCCTCCCGGCCGCCGTGACCTCGCGGATGGCGGCGGCCGTGGCCGACCTCGGCCGCGGGCTCGTCCTCCGGACGGTCCGGGACGACGACCGGCCCTCCCTGCGCCGGGTCGTCGGCGGGGCGTACGCCGAGTTCGGCTGCGGCGAGCTCTGGAGCGAGGGCGAGGACGCCGACCTCGAGGCGCCGGCGACGTACGCCGCCGCGCACGGACGGCGGTGGTGGGTCGTGACCGCTCCGGCCCCCGCTCCTCCGGACGGTGAACCGGGACCGCGGGTCATCGCCTCCTGCGCGCTCGGCCCCCTCCGCGACCGCGCCGGCCGACCGACCGTCGCGCTCCACCGCCTCTACCTCGAGCCGTCGGCCCGCGGCGGCGGCCTCGCGACCGCCCTGGTGGGCGCGGCGGCCGCGGCGGCCGGGGCGGCAGGCGCCGCCGTCCTGATCGCCTGGTCCGACACGCGCCTCACCGCCGCGCATGCGCGGTACGCGGCGCTGGGGTTCCGCCGCGCCCCGGACACGCGCGAGCTGCACGACCCGGCCGGGACCGTCGAGTACCGCTTCGAGCTGGACCTCGCGCCGGCCGCGGGCGGGCGCTGAGGCCCGACCGACCACCGGTCGGTGCTTGCGTCGCGGGGGTCATGCCCTATCGTTCGCCCTCCGGCGCCCGCGAGGGCCCCGGTCCCCCGCTTCCCCGGACATGACCCCGTGACCCGCACCCCGCCGCCCCGAGCGACCGCACCGGCCGACCGGCCGGACCGCGGCGGCTCGCCGGCCTGACGCGACGGCCCCCACCCGCCGGGACCGTCCGCACCGAGCGACCCGAGCGAGGAGGGAGCCGATGCGCAGGCACGACCGCCGTCACGCCCCCGCGCCGGACCGGTGCACCGCGGGGCCCCTCGGTTGAGCGCCACGGCCGGGACGGTCCCCGCCGTCTCCCTGCGCCGGGTCACGAAGCGCTTCCCCGAGACGCGCCTCGACGACGAGGTGGTCGCGGTCGACGAGCTCGACCTCGACGTCACGGACGGTGAGTTCTTCGCCCTCCTCGGACCGTCGGGCTGCGGGAAGACGACGACGCTGCGGATGGTGGCCGGGTTCGAGTTCCCGACGGAGGGCAGCGTCCACATCCACGGCACCGAGATGGGACGCCGACCGCCGGACCGCCGCCCCGTCAACACCGTCTTCCAGTCCTACGCCCTGTTCCCCCACATGACGGTGGCCGAGAACGTCGCGTTCGGCCTCCGCATGCGGGACGTCGCCCGCGACGAGGCCCGGCGCCGGGTCGCGGAGGCGATCGAGCTGGTCCAGCTGCGGGGGCGCGACGGCGCGATGCCGGGTGACCTCTCCGGCGGGCAGCAGCAGCGCGTCGCGCTGGCCCGGGCGCTCGTGAACCGTCCGAAGGTGCTGCTCCTCGACGAACCCCTCGGAGCCCTGGACCTCCGCCTGCGCGAGGCCATGCAGGTCGAGCTGAAGCAGCTGCAGGCGCTCCTCGGCATCACCTTCGTCCACGTCACCCACGACCAGGAGGAGGCGCTCGCGATGTCCGACCGCCTCGCGGTGATGGACGCCGGACGCCTCGTCCAGGTCGGGACACCGGCCGAGGTGTACGAGCGGCCGCGGACCCGGTTCGTGGCCGAGTTCCTCGGGGACGCGAACCTCCTCACGGCCGAGGCGGTCGACGCCGAGCGGGTCCGGCTCCCCGACGGCACCGTCGTCCGCATCGCGTCGGGTCGGTCCGCCGGCGCGGCCGTCCACCTCTCGCTGCGTCCCGAGCAGCTCGACCTGGTCGCGGCCGGCACGCCGGTCGAGCCCCACCTCGACGCCGTCGAGGGCACGGTGGCCCGCATCGGGTACTTCGGGAGCGCCATCGAGTACGACGTGGCGCTGGACACCGGTGGTCCCGAGGTCCTGGTCACCGCCCGGCTCGGGAACGCCCGCGGGGTGGTGGCCCGCACCGTCGGTGAGCGGGTCCGGATGCGGTGGACGCCGGACAGCGTCACCGTGCTCGAGGACTGACGGTGGTCGGCGTCGCCCCCGCTCCCGCGCCGGCCCGCCGGCGCGGTCCCCGCCCACCGGCACCGCCGGGACCCGAGCGGGAGGCCGCGCGGGCCGCGGCCCGCCGCGGCGCGCTGATCGGTCTGCCGCCCCTGGTCACGATGGTCCTGCTGTTCGCGGTCCCCCTCGGCATCGTCGCCGTGTACTCGGTCGCGACTCGGGGCCGGACGGGGCGGACCGAGCTCGCGGACTGGAACCTCGACGCGTACGCCCGGCTGCTCGAGCCGCTCGTCCTCGAGATCGCCGGGCGGTCGCTCGGGTACGCGGCGCTGACGACGCTGCTCTGCCTCGCGATCGGGTACCCGTTCGCCTACTGGCTGACCACGCGGCGGCCCGGCGTCCGGGCGGTGCTCCTGGTCCTCGTGATGCTGCCGTTCTGGTCGAACTTCCTCGTCCGGACCTACGCCTGGCGGGTGCTGCTCGGCAGCGACGGTCCGATCGTCACGGCCCTCGCGGCCGTCGGTCTCGGGGAGGTCCGGCTGCTGTTCACCCCGTTCGCCGTCGTCCTCGGCCTGGTCTACGGCTACCTGCCGTTCATGGTCCTGCCGCTGTACTCGTCGCTGGAGCGACTGGACCTGCGCCTCGTCGAGGCGGCCCGCGACCTCGGGGCGACCGGCTGGGAGGCGTTCCGGCGCGTGACCTGGCCGCTGTCCCGGCCGGGCGTCGTCGCCGGCTCGGTCCTGGTGTTCATCCCGTCGTTCGGCGCGTACGTCACGCCGGAGCTCCTCGGCGGGTCGCGCACGACGCTGGTCGGGTCGTTCGTCGTGCGGCAGTTCCTCTCGGCCCGGGACTGGCCGTTCGGCTCGGCGCTCTCGATGGCGATCCTCGTGGTGATGCTGGCGGCGACGGTCGCGTACTTCCGGGCGCAGGAGCGGCGGTCGTGAGCACGGTGACCGGGACCGGGTCGACGGCGCGGGGCGCCGGGCGCCGCGGTGCGCGCCGCGAGCCCGAGGCCGTCCGCCCGCAGGGGCGCGCGGCCCGCCTGCTGACCGGCCACGGCTGGCTGACGTTCGCGTTCCTCTACCTCCCCATCCTCGTCCTGGTGGCGCTGTCGTTCAACGACAACCGCTTCGTCGGCGTCTGGGGCGGGGCGACGCTGCGCTGGTACCGCGAGCTCGGGAGCGAGCCGGCGATCTTCGACGCGCTGCGGAACTCGTTGGTCGTCGCCCTCGTCTCGACGGTGCTCGCGACGGCGCTCGGGACCGCCGCGGCGATCTCGCTGGACCGGTTCCGGTGGCGGGGCCGCCGCGCCTTCGACGGCCTCCTGTTCCTGCCCGTCATCGTCCCCGACGTGACGCTGGCGGTGATGCTGCTGCTCCTGTTCGTCCAGGTCCTCGACCTGCTCGCGGCGGTCCTCGGGGTCCGCGCCACCTTCGGGCTCGGGACGATCACCCTCAGCCACGTCGCGTTCAACGTCGCGTTCGTCGCCGTGGTGGTCCGGGCCCGTCTCGCCCGCCTCGACCCGCGCCTCGAGGAGGCCGCGGCCGACCTGTACGCCGGCCCCTGGCGGACCTTCCGGCACGTCACGCTGCCGCTGATCGCCCCCGGCGTCGCCGGCGGGGCGCTCCTGGCGCTGACGCTCTCCCTCGACGACGTCGTCGTGACCAGCTTCGTGGCGGGCCCCGGGTCGACGACCCTCCCCGTCTACGTCTTCGGCCTGATCCGGCGGGGGGTGACGCCGTTGATCAACGCGGTGTCGGTCCTGATGCTGGCCGGGTCGATGCTCCTCGTCGTCGTCTCGCTGGCCCTCCAGGGCCGGCGCGGCGGTGGCGCCGTACGTGCGGCCGTCCCCGGCCGGACCTGACCCGAGGAACGACGATGCGAACCCTGACCCACCGCGGCCGTGCGGCCGCCGTCCTCGCCGTCACGGCCCTGCTCGCCGCGGCGTGCACCGGCGGTGAGGACGAGTCCGCGGCCGCCGTCTGCGCGCCCGGCGAGACCGACGGCGACCTCCTGCTCTACAACTGGAACGACTACGTCGACCCCGACCTGGTCCCGGCCTTCGAGGCCGCGTACGGCGTCGAGGTCGTCGAGGACTACTACACCTCGAACGAGGAGCTGCTGGCCCGCGTCAGCGCCGGCGGCGCCGGCTACGACGTCGTCGTCCCCTCCGACTACGCGGTCGCCATCATGGTCGAGGAGGGGACGCTGCTCGAGCTGCAGCACGACGCGATCCCGAACCTCGCGAACCTCCGGGCGGACTTCACCGACCCGTCCTACGACCCGGGGAACGCCCACTCGGTCCCGTACCTCTGGGGCACGACCGGCCTCGGCGTGAACACGGCGCTGCTCGGCGACGTCGAGCCGTCCTGGGCCCTCGTCTTCGACCCCGAGGTCGCGGGCGCCCTGCCGGGCCGCGTCTCGCTCCTGGACGACCCGCGGGAGGTCCTCGGCGCGGCGCTGCACTACCTCGGCCTCGACCCGAACACGACGAGCGAGGAGGACCTCCAGCGGGCCGCCGACCTCGTCGCGGCGGCCCGGGACTGGACCGCGGCGTACGACTCGGGGACGTACGAGGACCTGCTGCTCAGCGGCGAGGTCGTCGTCGCCCACGGGTACAGCGGGAACTTCCTCGAGGCGTTCGACGGCGCCGAGGGGTACGCGTACGTCGTGCCGCAGGAGGGTGCGACCGTCTGGACCGACGCGATGGCCGTGCTGGCCGACGCGCCGCACCCCTGCACGGCCCATGCCTTCATCGACTTCGTCCTGACCGCCGAGCGCGGTGCGGCGCTGACGGAGTACATCTACTACCCGTCGCCGAACGCGGCGGCCGAGGCGCTGATCGACCCCGAGATCCTGGACGACCCGGCCGTCTACCCGGCGCCGGCGACCCAGGAGCGGCTGCAGTTCCTCCGCGACACCGGCGAGTTCGAGACGCGGTACACGGACCTGTACGTCGAGGCGACCAGCTAGGCGCCGCGGCCGACCCGATCCCCGGGCCCGGATCCCCTCGGGGGGTCCGGGCCCGGTCGCGTCAGAGGCCGGCGGCCGCGACCGCGGCGTCGGCCAGCTCCGTCACACGGGCCGCGAGGTGCACCTCGGCCGCCGCCAGCGCCGCGGCGTCCGCGTCCGGCCCGACGTCGACCCGGACGTCGACGTACACCTTCGCCTTCGGTTCGGTGCCCGACGGCCGCACCATGACGCGGCCCTCGTCGAGGGCGAACGCGACGAGGTCGTGGAGTCCGAGCCACGGCGGGCGGCCCGAGGCGCCGGTCCGGTAGTCGGTCACGGCGCGCACCGCGGCCCCGGCCAGCTCGGCCGGCGGCGCGTCGCCGATGCGGGCCATCGCGTCGGCGATCCGCCGCCGGCCCTCGGCCCCGACGTGGGTCACCGACCGCTGCCCGCTGACCCAGAGGCCGTGCCGGCGGTGGAGGTCGGCCAGCAGGTCCAGCACCGTCCGGCCCTCGGCCGCCAGCCCGC
Organism: Actinomycetota bacterium; assembly: GCA_017852335.1. Lineage (GTDB taxonomy): Bacteria > Actinomycetota > Nitriliruptoria > Nitriliruptorales > Nitriliruptoraceae > CSBr16-57R1. The sequence goes on from JAFMLG010000002.1 coordinate 82,931, forward strand.
GGGCGAGGTCGGCGAAGGCCACCGCGGCCGAGACGCCGTCCTTGTCGGCGACGACGGTCCCGACGGCGGTCCCGAGCGCCTCCTCGAAGCCGTGGACCAGCTCGTACCCCTCGGGCTCCAGCGCCCGGGCCGCCGCGCAGATCCACTTGAACCCGGTCAGCGTCACCTCGTTCCGGGCGCCGTGGGCCGCGGCGACCGCCGCGACCATCGGCGTCGAGACGATGCTCGACACCTCGAGCGGCGTGCGACCCTCGGCACGGACGGCGTCGGCCCGGCCGGCGAGGCAGTGCTCGGCCAGCAGCACGCCGATGCGGTTGCCGCTCAGGACCGCGAACCCGCCCGCGCCGTCCGGCACCGCGACGGCGAGCCGGTCGGCGTCGGGGTCGTTCGCGAGGACCAGATCCGCGCCGACGTCGGTGGCCAGCGCCAGGACCGCGTCGAGCGCACCCGGCTCCTCGGGGTTCGGGAACGCGACGGTCGGGAAGGCCCCGTCGGGCTCGGCCTGCGACGGCGCGACGTGGACGTCGATGTGCCCGGCGTCCGCCAGCGCCGCGAGGACCAGGTCCCGGCCGACGCCGTGCAGCGGCGTGTACGCGATGCGCAGCGGCGTCCTCCGCGCGGCGTCGGACGGCGCCGGACGGGCGGCCGGCAGCGCGGCGCGGTACCGGGCGGCGACGTCGTCACCGAGGACGCGGACCGCGGGGTGCGCGTCGAGGTCCGCGGCCGCGACGGAGGGGACGGCGACGGCGGGCCCGACCGCGTCGATGGCGGCCGCGATGGCGGCGTCGGTCGGCGGGACGATTTGGGCCGCCCCCTCGACGTAGACCTTGTAGCCGTTGTCCTGCGGCGGATTGTGGCTGGCGGTGACGACGACCGCGGCCGCCGCGTCGAGGTCCCTCTGGGCGAAGGCGCAGAGCGGCGTCGGCGCGTACACCGGGAAGCGGTGGACGACGAAGCCGGCGGCCGCGAGCACGCCGCAGACGTCCGCGGCGAACCGGGCCGAGTCGTGCCGTGCGTCGTACCCGACGACGACCCCGCGCTCGCGAGCCGTCGGGTCGGTCGCCGCGAGGTGGTCGGCGAGGCCGCGGGTGGTGCGGATCACGACCGCCCGGTTCATCCGGTTCGGCCCGGGCCCGACCCGACCGCGCAGTCCCGCCGTCCCGAACTCGAGCGCCGTCCCGACGAGGTCCGCGAGGTCGGCGTCCGTCGTCGCCGGGTCGGCGAGGACGGCCTCGAGCTCGGCCCGGGTCGCGGGGTCGGGATCACCGGCGACCCAGGCCGCCGCGGTCGCGCGCAGGTCGTCGGGCACGTCCGTCTCCTCGTGTCCCCGTGCGCCCCGGCGCGGGGTGGGGCCGTCGGACGCTAGCCACGCGGCGGCGGCGCGGCCGGCGATGGTGCGCAGCTGCACCGCCTCCATCGCGCCGTGCCCGACGTCGAACGCCCGCCACGCGACCCGCACGGCGGCCCGGCCGAGCGGCCCCGGGGCCGGCAGCGACAGCAGCGTCTCGACGCCGAGTCGCGTCGTCGCACCGTCCGGCCCATCCGGCGCCAGCGTGAACCGCCAGGTCCAGCGCAGCGGACCCGGCGGCAGCACCAGGGTCAGCTCGCGCGGCGCGTCCAGGACCGCGACCTCCAGCCACCGGCGGCGCGAGAGCGGGACCCGGTCCCCCACGGCGAGGTCCTGGAGGGTCGGCTCGACGCGGCGGGCCGACCACCCGGTCGCGAACCGGCCGACGCCGAACGCCTTCTCGAGCGCGTCCACCGCGTACCAGCCGCCGCGGTCGAACCCCATCTGGACCAGCCACGGCCAGACGGCCGCCGGGGGCGCGGCGACGACGACCGTCCGGAGCCGGCGGTACGGGACCCGACCCGGTCCGGTGACGTCGACGGGGTCGGCCACCGCGGCTCCTAGCCTCGACCCGACGCGACGGTCGGAGGCGGGGAGCATGCCCGACGCACCGCGCCGCCTGCCGACCCCGCCACCGCCGGCCACGGAGGGTCCCGACCCGACGGTCACGGCCTGGGTGGCCGCGCACCTCGGGGACCTCTGCGACGGCGGCCCCGCCGCCGTCGCCGCCTCGCCCCGGTTCCGGGGCGGGCAGCGCGCGGCCGACGCCGCCCTCGCCGCCCTCGACCTCCGCGGGTACGCGTCGGACCGCAACGAGGTCTGGCCGGCCGCGCGCCGCGGTGCGACCGGGCTCTCGCCCTGGATCCGGCACGGGCTGCTGCCGCTGCCGCGGGTCTGGGCCGCGGCCGCCGACGCCCCGGCACGCGACCGCGAGAAGTTCCGCGACGAGCTCCTGTGGCAGGAGTACGCCCGGCACGTGCAGGCCCGCCTCGGGCCGCGGCTGCGCGACGGCCTGCGCCACGAGCTCCTCCCCGGCCTGCCCCCGGGGGCGGACCCGTGGCACGAGGACCGCGCCGCCGGCATGGCCTGTCTCGACCTCGTCCTCGGCGAGCTCAACGAGGACGGCTGGCTGCCGAACCAGGCCCGCATGTGGATCGCGTCCCACTGGGCCGTCCGCGCCGGCGCGGCCTGGCGGGAGGGCGAGGACGCGCTGTTCCGGCGCCTGCTCGACGGCTCGCGCGCGGCGAACCGGCTCGGCTGGCAGTGGACGGTGGGGACGGGGACCGGTCGCCCCTACGGCTTCTCACGGTGGCAGGTCGAGAAGCGGGCACCGGGACTGTGCGGCACCTGCGACCTCGCCGCGTCCTGCCCGATCGAGGACTGGCCCGAGGATCCGCCGCTCAGCGCGGTCCCGCCCGACCCGCGCCTCCGCGACGACCCCGACCCGGGCGCGACCGCCGGGCCCGCGGGCGTCGAGCGTCACGGCGACGACGACCCCACCACCGTCTGGCTGACGGCCGAGTCCCTGGGTGACGACGACCCGGCGCTCGCGGCGCACCCGGACCTCCCCGTCGTGTTCGTGTTCGACGCCCCGCTGCTGGCACGGCTCCGCCTGGACGGACGTCGACTGGTGTTCCTGGCCGAGGCGCTCGGCGACCTCGCGACCCGCCGCGAGGTCGAGGTCTGGCGCGGCGACGTCGTGGCGACGCTGGCCGCGGACGGCGCGGCCGGCGGCCGGTCGCTCGCCGTCACGCACGCGCCGGTCCCGGGGTTCCGGCGCCGGGCGGCCGCGGTGCCGGTCGCGGTCCGGCACCCGTGGCCGTGGCTGCGACGTCCGGCCGGCGGGCGCATCGGATCGTTCAGCGCCTGGCGGGGCGGGCGGGACGGCCGGCGGCGCTGACACCGGCCGATGTGGGAGGATGCACCCCGCGGACGTCGTCCTGACGGGCCGGGGGCCCCGCACGGGCCACGGGGAGGTGACCGGATGACCCGAGCCCCGATGACCCGCGCCCGCGGCGCGGCGGTCCGCCTCGTCGCCGCGGCACGGGAGCTGGCCGGCCACCTCCCCCCGCTCGACCCGACGCGGGACGGGCTGCAGCTGCTGCTCGGCGCCGCCGTCGGCCTCGCGACCGGTGTCGTCGCCTGGGCGCTGATCACCGGCGTGCACCTCGTCGCCGGGGCGGCGTTCGCCGACCCGACGCCGGCCTGGCAGGTCGTGCTCGTCCCGACGCTCGGCGGTCTCGTCGTCGGGCTGCTCGTCCGGTACGTCGTCCCCGAGGTGGCCGGAGGCGGCGTCGTCTCGACCCTCGAGGCCGTGGCGATCCACCGCGGACGCATCCGGCGCCGCGTCGCCCCCGGTGGCGTCGTCGCGACGTCGGTCGCGCTCGGGACCGGCGCCTCCGGCGGCCGCGAGGGGCCGATCGTCCTGTTCGGCGGCGCCGTCGGATCCGTGATCGCCGGCCTCGGTCGGCTCGACGAGGAGCGGACCCGGTCGCTGGTCGCGGCCGGGGTCGCGGCCGGCATCGCGGCCTCGTTCAACGCCCCGATCGGCGGGATGCTGTTCGCGATCGAGCTGCTGCTCGGGGGGCTGCGCCGGGCCGGCTCGCTCCAGGTCATCGTCGTCGCCGCCGTGGTCTCGTCGGTGACGGCCCGCCAGCTGGTCGGCCCGGGTCTGCCGCTGTTCGACCCCGCGACGCCGGCCCGGCTGGGCGACCCGGCGGAGCTGCTCGTCCACGCCGCGATCGGTCTGCTGGCCCTCCTGGTCGCCCAGGGCTTCCGCCGGGGCGAGCACGTCGCCGGCCGCGTGGCCGCGCGCCTCCGCGACCGCGTCGGGACCGTGGCGACGGTCGGGCTCGGCGGCCTCGGCGTCGGGCTGATCGCGCTGGTCGTCCCGGAGGTCCTCGGCGAGGGCGCGGGGCTGCCCGCCATCCCGGGCGCGTCGCGCGAGCCGATCCGCATGATGCTCGAGGGCATCTCGGGGACCGGCTGGGCCGCCGCGGGCGGGCTGCTCCTGCTGCTGGTCGCGAAGCTGCTCGCGAGCGTCGTCTCGATCGGGACGGGGTCGGCCGTCGGGACGCTGGCGCCGACGCTGTTCACCGGCGCGGCGCTCGGCGGCGCGGTCGGGGCGATCGCCGTCCCGGCGCTGGGGCTGGGATCGCCGACGGCGTTCGCGCTGGTCGGGATGGCCGCCGTGTTCGCCGCCGTCGTCCGCGCGCCGCTGACCGCCGTCATCCTCGTCTTCGAGCTGACCGGCAACTACGAGCTGGTCCTCCCGCTGATGCTCGCGGTCGGCATCGCGAGCTTCGGCGCCGACCGCCTCGGCTGGCGCTCGCTGTACCTCGAGAGCCTCCGCGCACGCGGCGTGACGCTCGCCCGCCCCGACGACGTCGACGTCCTGCAGCTGGTCACCGTCGCCGAGGTGATGACGCCGCCGGACCGCCCGCACATCACCGTCCGCGCGGACGAACCGGCCGACGCGCTCCGTGACCGGTTCGCCCGTGAGTCGCTGCACGGCGCCGTCGTGGTCGGCCGCGACGACCGTCTCGTCGGGGTCGTCGCCCTCAGCGACCTCTCCCGCACCGGCACGACGGCCGCGGACCTCGCGACGACGCGGGCGGTGACCGCCAGTCCCGACGAGCCGGCGTTCCGTGCCGTCCAGCGCATGGCGAACCTCCAGGTCGGCCGCCTCCCCGTCATCGACCCCGCGACGCGCCGGGTCGTCGGCGTGTTCCGGCGGGCCGACGTCGTCCGGGCCTACGACCGCGGCATCGAGCGGACGGTCGCGACCCGCCTGACCCGCGACGCGCAGCGGATGCGGGACGTGACGGGCCTGCAGGCCGTCGAGCTCGTCGTCCGCGCCGGCTCCGCGGCCGACGGCCGGGCGGTCCGCGACGTGCCGTGGCCCAAGCGCACGGTGCTGACCGGCGTCCGGCGGGGCACCGAGGCGATCGTCCCGGACGGCACGCTGGTGCTCGGCGCCGAGGACCAGGTCGTCGCGCTGACCGCCGAACCCGAGGAGGTCCTGGCGCTGCTCCGGGACCCGGCGGCGCCGCCCACGAGCCCCGACCCGACCGACACGACCTCCGACCCGACCCTCCCGCCCGAGACCGGAGCCCCCGCATGACCGCCCGTCACCGCATCACCGTCGCCCACGGCGACGGCATCGGCCCCGAGATCATGACCGCCGTGCTGCGGATCCTCGAGGCCGCCGGCGCGCCGCTCGAGCCCGAGGAGGTGGTCGTCGGCCGGGCCGCCTACGAGGCCGGTCACCCCACCGGCATCCCGCCCGAGGCCTGGGAGGCGATCCGCCGCAACCCGGTCCTGCTGAAGGCGCCGATCACGACCCCGCAGGGCGGCGGGTACCGGTCGCTGAACGTGACCATCCGGACCACCCTCGGGCTGTTCGCGAACGTCCGGCCGACCGTCGCGTACTCGCCGTTCGTCCACTCGCTGCATCCCGGGATGGACCTGGTCATCGTCCGCGAGAACGAGGAGGACCTGTACGCCGGCATCGAGCACCGACCGACCCCCGAGGTCGTGAAGGCGGTGAAGCTGGTCTCGCGCCCCGGCAGCGAGCGCATCGTCCGGTACGCGTTCGAGCACGCCCGGGCCCACGGTCGCCGGACGGTCACCTGCATGACCAAGGACAACATCATGAAGCAGGCCGACGGCCTGTTCCACCGGGTGTTCGACGAGGTCAGCGCCGAGTACCCCGACGTCCGGGCCGAGCACCAGATCATCGACATCGGTGCGGCCCGGCTGGCCGCCCAGCCCGAGCGGTTCGACGTCATCGTGACCCTCAACCTGTACGGCGACATCCTCTCGGACATCGCGGGCCAGGTCGCCGGCTCGGTCGGGATCTCGGGGTCCGCGAACATCGGTGCGACCCACGCGATGTTCGAGGCGGTCCACGGAAGCGCGCCCGACATCGCCGGCCGCGGCGTGGCGAACCCCTCCGGGCTGCTGAACGCGGCCGTCCAGATGCTGGTCCATCTCGGCGAGGCCCCGACGGCCGAGCGGATCGCGAACGCCTGGCTCGCGACCCTCGAGTCGGGTCTGCACACGGCGGATCTCCACCGCGAGGGGCTGAGCGAACGGGAGGTCACGACCGAGGAGTTCACCGACGCGGTGATCGCCCGGCTCGGTACCGAGCCGGAGCGCCTCCGGCCGGCCCGGTTCGAGACCCGACGGGTCGCGGTCCCGGCCCCGGCGAGCGTCGCCGAGGCGGCCGAGACGGTCGGTGTGGACGTGGGCCTGCGGTGGGACGAGGCCGGGCGGGACCCGGCCGTGCTGGTCGCCGCGATCGCGGCGGCGCTCGGTGACCGCCGCCTGCGGACGACCCTGGTCACGAACCGGGGGGTCCAGGTGCATCCCGGCACCGCCCCGACGGCGCTGCTGACCGACCACTGGCGGTGCCGCCTGCAGCCGGCGGACGGCGGGACGACGACGGCCGCCGAGATCCTCGACGCGGTCGGGGCACTGGTCGCGGCCGGCCTCGCGGTGGTCGGGACGGACCACCTGCACCGCTTCGACGGCGTCGAGGGGTTCTCGTCGGGGGCGACCGGTTGAGG
>JAFMLG010000027.1 GCA_017852335.1 Actinomycetota bacterium
GCGCGCCGCCATCGGACGGGCTGCTCGATGACCGGCAGCGACGGATCCTCCCGATGGCGGCGCGCGGCGTCCTGGACGGCGAGTCGGTGGGCGAACTCGCGGTCGTACCGCTCGAGCGCGGTCTCCCGCCGGTCGGGGTCGATCCCCTCGTCGACCGTGAGCCGCTCGACGTCCAGCCGGTACCACGCGACGACGCCCTCCCGCCCGATGACGCCGGCGAGGGCGACCGGGGCCGCACGATCGTGCGCGTCGAGCATCCGGTGGTAGTGGGCGAGCTGCACCAGGTCGTCGGCGATCCCCGACCGCCCCACCCCGGAGCCGTCCGGGACGCAGCCCTCCGGCGCGGGGACGTGGAGGTCGTCGAGCCGCTGCACCCCCGCCGGGGGCGTCCCGCCGGCGGCGGCCTCGGCGTCCTCGGCGTCGAGGAGCCGGCGGAGCTTCACCTCGACGGGCGCGTACCGCCACCGCCCGTCCACGGGCGCGTCCCCGACCCGCACGAGGACGTCGGCCTCGCCGATGCGCCGCCCCTCCACGTCCCAGGGGATCCGGGTCCGGAGGATCAGCGGCGCCCCGGCCTCCATCGCCGCGACGGTCACCTCCTCGCGGTCGACGCGGTCGCCGACGGCCCCGGCGTCGACCGCCCCGGGGTGGGCCGCGAGCAGCGCCGCCCCGACGGCCAGCTCGTGCTCGACGCCGCGACCCCTCAGCAGCCGCTGGAACTCGGTGGTCGGTGCCGGCTCCGCCGGGTGGAGCGCGTCCCACTGGACGCGGGTCGGGCAGGACCGCGCGACGTGCGCGCCGAGGGGCGTGGGGAGGGGATCGCTCATGCCGGTGACCCTACGCGGCGCCTGCGACGACGGCGTCGGAGGGGCCGCCGTCGCACCTCAGAACGGGACGTCGGGCAGGGGATCGTGGAGCTCCCGCACCGCGGGCTCCCGGACGGGGGGCGGGACGGGTCGGACCGCCTCGGGCCCGGCCGAGCGGACCGCGGGGGTCACGACGTGGGCCCGGCGCAGCGCCGACTCGACGTGGTCCAGCCACAGCTCGACCAGGCCCGGCAGCCTGACGCGCCGCACCGACCGACCCCGGTGCCCCTCGACCTCGAGCCGACCGACGCCACGGCGCCCGTCGGTCAGGTCGAGCGCGAGGTGGTACCGGACGGTGCCCTCGTCGGACTCGCGACCCGGTGCCGCCGAGAGCATCAGCGCCGTCGGCTCGAGGACGCCCTCGGGCAGCCGCTGGCGCACGTCGACCCGGACGCGACCGACGCGGCCGAGCGCGTCGTCGCGACGGCGGAGCAGGCGCTCGTCGTGCGTCGCGGACGGGTCACCGCCGAGACGTCCGGCGCGGTGCACCGCCGCCTCGAGGCGCGCGAGCAGCATCACCACGTGCTCGGCCGCGTCGGCCGCGCCGTCCTCCGCATCGGCCTCCGGTCCGGGGGCCGCGGGACCCCCGGGGGCCGGCGTCCGGACCAGCACGGCGGCCGAGCGGAGGCCGGCGACGAGGTGGTCGAGGACCGCGGTGGCCAGCGCGGGCAGCCGGACGTCGATCCGCATCGCGCCGCCGTCCGGGTCGACGTCCTCCGACGCCACGAGCACGCCGTGCGGTCCCGACGGGTCCCCGAGCACGACCATCGCGAACAGCGCGCGCCCCTCCCCGCCGACGGCCGCCGGCGGGAGGGCGAGGGCCGTGGTCCGGGCCACGAGCTCGGGCCGGAGGGTGTCCAGCTCCCACTCCCCCTCGATCCGGGGGCAGGCGGCGAGGAACCCGTCGAGGACCCGGTCCGAGGGATGCCGGGCGACGGTGGCGTCCAGGCCCTCGAGAAGCTCCGTCAGCTGCGCCACGAGGACGTCGAGGTGCCGCCGGCCGCGGACCTCCGCCTCCGGCCCGAGCCCGATCAGCTCGCCCCAGCGCTCGGCCATCGTCGCGAGGACGTGCGGGGCGGCCTCCTCGGGGCCGTCCTCCACCGGGTCCCAGCCGGACATCGCACCCCTCCCCCGGACCGCCCCGGTCCATGACGACCAGAACCCTATCGAACGGATGTTCGACCCGGTCCCCTCCGTAGCCTCGGACGATGACCACCGCCCCACCACCGCCGGATCCGCACGCCGTCGAGCTGATCGCGTACGCCGACCGGCTGACGGGCGACCTCACGACCCTCCGCCGCGTGCTGACCGCCCCGCCGCTGGCCGACGCGCTGAGCGGCCTGCACCTGCTGCCGTTCTTCACGCCGATCGACGGCGCCGACGCCGGGTTCGACCCCGACGACCACCGCGTCGTCGACCCGCGACTCGGGACGTGGGACGACGTCGCGGCGCTCGCCACCACCCACGACCTCACCGCCGACCTCATCGTCAACCACGTCTCGACGCGGTCCCCCGAGTTCCGGTCCTTCCTCGCCGACGTCGACGCGTCGCCCCACGCCGGGATGTTCCTGACGCTCGATCGCGTGTTCCCCGACGGTGCGACCGAGGAGCTGCTCGGTCGGATCTACCGCCCGCGTCCGGGCCTCCCGCTGACGCAGGTCACCCTCGCCGACGGGCGCACGCGCGTGCTCTGGACGACCTTCACCTCCGAGCAGGTCGACCTCGACACGTCCGACCCCGGGACGCGGGCCCACCTCGAGCAGCTGCTCATGCTGTTCGCGGCGAACGGCGTCCGGACCGTCCGCCTCGACGCCGTGGGGTACGCGGTCAAGACACCGGGCACCTCGTCGTTCATGACTTCGGACACACGGCGGTTCCTGGCCTGGCTGACCGAGCGGTGCCATGCGCACGGGCTGCGGACGCTGGTCGAGGTCCACGCCCACTGGCGCCTGACGTCCGAGCTCGCGACGCTCGCCGACCTCACCTACGACTTCGCGCTACCGCCGCTCGTCCTCGACGCCCTGCGGACCGGCGACGCGACCGTGCTGCACCGCTGGCTCGGCGTCCGACCGCGGAACAGCGTCACGGTCCTCGACACCCACGACGGCATCGGCGTCATCGACGTCGGGGCGAACGCCGGCCACGGCGACGCCGAGGACCCCGGGCCGGGGCTGCTGCCGCCCGAACGGATCGACGCGCTGGTCGAGGCCATCCACGTCGCGACCGGTGGGGTCAGCCGCCGGGCGACGGGCGCGGCCGCCTCGAACGTCGACCTCTACCAGGTGAACGCGACGTTCCTCGGTGCGCTCGGCGGCGACGAGGACGCCCACGTCGCGGCCCGCGCCCTGCAGCTCGTCCTCCCGGGGGTCCCCCAGCTGTACTACGTCGGACTGCTGGGCGGCGGCGACGACGCCGACCTGCTGGCCCGCACGGGCGTCGGCCGGGACGTCAACCGCCACCGCTACACCCCGAGCGAGCTCGGCGAGGCGCTGCGATCGCCGCGGACGGAACGGATCCTGGCGCTGATGCGCCTGCGCCGGACCCACCCGGCGTTCGAGGGGACGTGGTGGCTCGCCGACGTCGACCCGGACGCGCCGCACCTGCTGCGGACCGGATGGCGCGGGACGGGACGGGACGCGGACCGGACCGTGACCCTGACGCTCGACGCGCGCGCCCGGCGGGCGACCCTCGAGGTCGACGGGGCCGCCCGAGCCGTCTGAGCGACAACCCGCCCTTGCGGTGTCGGAGCCGCTCGGTACGGTCGCCGCGGGCGAGGAGCGACGGGTGCGACGCGGCGGGAGCGGACGGCGGCCGGTCCGGACGCGCATCCGGACCCGCAGGATCCACCTCGTCGACGTCGAGAACCTGGTCGGGCACGCCCGCCTCACGCGGGACGACGTCCGGGCCTGCGCGACCGCCTACCGCGGCCTCGATCTGGTCGGCGCCCGCGACCTGCTGGTCCTCGGCTGCAACCCCGGCGAGCAGCTGGCGGTCGGCCTCGGGTGGGGCGGACCCCACCGCCTGGTCGTCCGGCACGGGCCGGACGGCGCGGACCTCGCCCTCCTGGACGTGCTGGGGCGCGAACACGTCGAGCGACGCTTCGACGACCTCGTCATCGCCTCCGGGGACGGAGTGTTCGCCGACGAGGTGCGGCGCCTGCGAGGACGCGGTCTCCATGTCACGGTGGTCGCACCGGTGCGGTCCGCGGCCCGCCGCCTGCGCCGCGCCGCCGGCCGCGCGCTGGTCCCGTTCCCGTCCCTCGGGGACCGGGGGGCCCGGGCCACGGCCCGCGAGCTCGTGCCGGCCGCGTGACGCTCAGGCCTCCCCGGCCTCGCGACGCAGCTCCCGGCGCTGGAACGCCATCATCGCGCTCCAGACGTCGTGGAGCGACGCCTCGTAGTCGCCGCCGCGGGCGCGGAGCGCGCTGTCCTTGAAGTTCGGGTAGTCGATGGCGGTGGCCGCGTCGGCGAGCCACGCCTCGAACGCCGCCCGATCGACGACGATCCGGAAGGCGTAGTCGCCGCCCTCCCACGGGTTCAGATCGGCGCCGGTCCGCTCAATCAGCGGCCCGAGCGAGACGCGGTCGCGGGCTCGGACGACGAGCCGGTCGGGCTCGTCGCGATGCTGGACGGCGCTGACGAAGCCGGTGCTGGTGAAGATCCACATGGTGCGCTCCTCGGTCGTGTGCGGTCGGGCGTCGGTCAGGCGTCGGTCGGTGGCTCAGGCCGCCAGCGCGAACGCGCTGGCGTGGACGAGGACGTCGTCGAGCTCGAGCATCTGCCCGGCGAGGCGGTCGGTCGCGACGTGGCGCTCCCGCCCGAGCCCGGCCCCGGGGGTCACGGTCGCCTCGGCGCGGGCGAACCGACGGAGGAACCGGAGCACCCGGCCCGCCGACGGGTGCCCGACGGGCCGGCCGGGCGGCTCGGCGAGGTGGCTGCGGACCAGCGCCCCCCACTCGGCCGCGAGCAGCGCCGGGGACGCGAACAGGTCGACGGCGACGACCCGGGCGCCGTGGGCCACCGCCAGGCCGGTCTGTCCGGGCAGCGGCCCCCGGGCGACCAGCTCGGCGACGGCGCGGCGCCGGCGCTCGTCCGCCTCGACCCCGCGGTCCAGGTCGGTGAGGTCCCGCGTCTCGGAGGCCAGTCCCATCCGGGCCAGCTCGTGGTCGACGGTCGCCCAGACCCGACCCTGATCGGCACGGGCGCCGCGGCCGGACCTCAGGTTGAGGTCGACGGTGAGGTCGTTCGTGCGGCGGACCCGGCGGGGGGCGTAGGTGCGGCCCCGATCGAACCCGGCCGATCCGGCCCACCGCCCGGCCTGGACGCAGGAGACCGGGACGTCGAGGCTGCCCGCGGCCGGGAGCAGGACGCTGACGTTCACCATCCGGTTCTGCAGCCCGCCGGTCACGACGGACCCCGCCGGGACGAGCACCGTGCGGTCGGCCCCGTTCGTGAAGCGCAGGGTCGGCACCTCGGCCTCCGGCAGCTCGGAGACGACGACGTCCTCCCCCGCGGCGACGTCCGGGGCGGCCTGATGGAGGTAGAGGGGGAAGAGACTGACGCCGAGCCGGGTGATCGGGGCGCCGACGGCGACGTGGTCGAGGGACGGGGCGGGGGCGGCGGGCATCGGGGTCCTCCTCGAGGGGCGGCGGTCCTGCGACCCCCACGTTGAGGGTCAGGTGACATCTTATCGTCCTCGCGGGGTTCGTGTCAAGTTGTCCCTTACGGACGGCGGGCCTAGGGTCCCGGTATGGACCCCGCCCGCCCCGACGTCCCCGCCGGGTACGACCCGGCCGACTACCCGCCGTTCGCCGTCACGGTGGACGTGGTGCTGATGGCGGTCGTCGACGACGAGCTGCGGCTCGCCGTGATCCGGCGCGCGGCCGAGCCGCAGGCCGGGGCCTGGGCCCTGCCCGGGGGCTTCAAGCGGCCCGACGAGACCCTCGACGAGGCCGCCGTCCGCGAGCTCGGGGAGGAGGCCGGGGCCCGTGTCCCCCGGCTGGCCCAGTTCGGCGCGTACGGGGACCCGGGCCGCGACCCCCGGATGGACGTGGTCAGCGTCGCGTACGCCGCCACCCTCGACGCGGCCGTGCCGCTCCGGGCCGGGACCGACGCCGACGCGGCCCGGTGGGCCCCGGTCGCCGACGTCCTCGACGGGGCGCTCCCGCTCGCCTTCGACCACGCCCGGATGGTGGCCGACGCGCGGGAGCGGCTGGCCGAGGACCTCGAGCGGACCGACGCGGTGCTGTCGCTGCTGCCCGAGGAGTTCACCGTCTCCCGGCTGCGCCGGACCTACGAGGCGGTGTGGCGCCTCGACCTCCCCCCGGAGGAGCGCGACGACTACGCGCTCGACAAGCGCAACGTCCGGCGCTCGCTCTCGGCGGAGGCCGGCCCCTTCCTCACCCCGACGGGGCGGAGCACCTCGGACCTCCCCGACTCGTCACGGCCCGGACGCCCGGCCTCGCTCCAGCGTCCGACCGCCGCGTGGCGGAGCGGGTCCCCGCTGCGCCGACCGCGCCGGCGCGGCTGAACGCGGGCCGACGCCCGCGACCGCTCACCCGCCGAGCAGCCCCACCGCGACCGCGGCCAGCGTCGTGCGGTCGTGCCGCTCCTCGCCGTCGGGCGTGTCGAGCCGGCCGTTGACCGCCGCGGCCCATCGCTCGGGCACCGCGACGACGCCGTGGACGGCACCGGCGAGGGCCCCGGTCACGCAGGCGACCGTGTCCGCGTCGGAGCCGAGGTCCACGGCCGCGATGACCGCGTCCTCGAAGCCGTCGGCGCGGCGGACCGCCCAGACCGCCTGGGCGAGACAGCCCCAGGCGCTGCCGTTCCCGACCTCCGCGTCGTCGGGGTCCCACGCCCGATCGAGCATCGCCGCGAACCGGTCCCGCTCCGACGCCGGCACCGCGGCGACCTCGGCGTCGAGCGCGGCGAACGGATCCGCCCCGCGGAGCGCCGCCCGCATCGCCGCGACCCCGAGCCAGGCCGCCCAGGCCGCCGCCGGGTGGGCATGGGTCGTGATGGCCTGATGGAGCACGACGGCTCGGGCCGTGCCGTCGTCGACGTGCAGCGTCGCCGGCGCGAGCGGGAACGCCCGCATCAGCGCCCCGTTCGCCGCCGTGCGCTCCGGATCCGGGTGGCGGACGTCGCGCCAGTCGGCGTGCCCGAGCGCGTGCCGGGTCGTGCTCCCGACGTCCGGCGCGTGCCGGCCCCAGGTGCGCCAGCGGAGCCAGAGATCGTCGGGGTCGTACCCGTCACGGTCGCGGAGGGAGGCCGCGAGCGCCAGCGCCATCTGGGTGTCGTCGGTGAACTCCCCCGGCGCCCACCCGAACGCCCCGCCCCCGACCATCTCCCCCGTCCCCTGGAGCATCGGGGTCGGGATCGCCCGGCGGAACGTGCCGCGGGGCAGGAACTCGAACGGCGCCCCCAGCGCGTCCCCGACCGCCGCGCCGACCACGCAGCCGACGGTCCGCGCGACCAGCTCGGGGTCCGGCGGCGGTCCGGACCGCAGCACGAGCACCGGCACCCCGTCACGCACGTCGGTCATCCCCGCCCCCGGGCCCCGGCGCTCCGCCCCCGATGTCACCGTGACGCACCGTAACCGGAACGGCCCCGATCGTGACCACGGCATGACCGTCGCGTGAGGACGGCCCCCCATCGTCCCCTCCCCACGACGACCGGAGGACCCGTGGACCAGGAGCAGCAGGAGCCGACCGCCCGGAGGTGGACACGGGGCCGACGTGCGGCCGTCGCGGTCGGGACGGTCGCCGGCCTCACCGTCGCGTCGGTCGTCCTCGCCGGCCTGACCGCCACGACGACGAGTCCCGTGCCCCAGCCCGTGGACGGCGGCGAGCTCGTGCTGACGCTGGACGACGTCGGGACCGGCTTCAGCACCGCCGTGACCGACCTGGCGCCCGGCGACGTCGTGCTGCGCCACGTCCGGCTCGACAGCACCGGGAGCCTCGACGGCGCCGACCTCACGCTGACCGTCACGAGCTCGGGTGACGCGGCGCTCGTCACCGACGGCGCATCGACACGGGCACTGACCCTGGCGGTGAACGGCTGCGACGTCGCCTGGGACGCGGGGACCGGGACCTGCGCGGGCACGGCGTCGACGCTGCTCGCGGCGACGACCGTCGGCCTCCTCACCACCCCGGTCGCCCTCGTCGACGAGCTCCTCGCCGGCGCTTCCCTGCACCTGCAGCTGGTCCTGGCGCTCCCCGACCAGGACGAGACCACCGTCGACGGCGCACCGCCGGCCGAGACCGTCCAGGGGGCGACGGTCGCGCTCACCTACGGCTTCACGATGGTCCAGCGGGATCCGCTGACGACCACCGGCTGACCCGGTGGCGCCGCGGCGGCGGCCGCCGCGGCGCGCGCACCGCCGGCCGGCGGGATCGCCGGCGCTGCGGCGCGCGGCGGACGCCCTCCTGCTCCTCTCGGTGGGACTGCTCGCCCCGCTCTCCGGCGGCGCCGTCACGGCGCGCTCGACGGTGGTGCTCGACCTGAGCAGCGGGAGCTGGGCGGCCGTCGCGGTCCCCGCCGGTGCGGCGCCGACGACCGGCCCGCTCGCCCTCCCCTGGTCGCAGAGCGGCTCGTCCGCGGACGCGATCGTGGACGTCGTCGCGACGGGGACGCTGGCGCTCTCGGGGGTCCGCCTGCGGTTGGACGCCGACGGACCGGACCCCGTCACGGCCGTGACCGTCACGGCCTGCCTCGGGGGGACCTGGGAGGGCCCCGACTGCGCCGGGACGACCGCGCCCGTGGGCGACCTCACCGGCACGGCCGTGCTCGAGGTGGCGCTGGATCCGTCCGAGCGGATCGCGCTCCGGGCCGAGACCCGGCGCCCCGTGGCGAACCGCACGACCTTCGTGCTGCGCGTCGAGGTCGCTCGCACCGACGTCCGCGGTGCACCGGAGGGCGGTGACTGATCGGGTCCGCTTGACTGTCCGGGACGCGACAGGGGGACGACGTGGACGCCACCGACCTGGTGGGGCTGGACCTCGCACCGGACGCGCGGACCACGTCGCTGCGGGCCGAACTGGCGGTGTTCGTCGCCGAGCGGGTCATCCCCGCCGAGGCGGCCCACCACGCCGAGGTGACCGCCTCCGGGGACCGCCACCACCACTCCTCCGTGCTGGAGGGCCTGAAGGCCGAGGCCCGGGCGCGGGGCCTGTGGAACCTCTTCCTCCCCGACACCGAGCACGGGGCGGGCCTCACGAACCTCGGGTACGCGCACCTCGCCGAGCTGACCGGCCGCTCCCCCCTGCTCGCCCCCGAGGCGACGAACGGTTCAGCGCCGGACACCGGCAACATGGAGCTCCTCCACGACTTCGGCACGACCGCGCAGAAGGACCGGTGGCTGGCACCGCTGCTCGACGGCGCGATCCGGTCCTGCTTCCTGATGACCGAGCCGGACGTCGCCTCGTCCGACCCGCGCAACCTCGCCACCAGGATCGAGCGCGACGGGGACGAGTACGTCATCACCGGTCGGAAGTGGTGGACCTCGGGCGCGGCCAGCCCGCGGTGCCGTGTCGGGATCCTGATGGGGGTCACCGACCCGGACGCCGACGTGCGCGGCCGGTGGTCGATGGTCCTCGTCCCGATGGACGCCCCGGGCGTCCGGATCGTCCGCGAGATCCCGGTCTACGGCCGGTACGACGGGCACGGCGGACACCCCGAGGTCGCCCTGGACGGCGTCCGCGTCCCCGTGTCGGACCTGCTCGGGACCGAGGGCGGCGGGTACGCGATGGCCCAGGCCCGGCTCGGCCCCGGCCGCATCCACCACTGCATGCGGGCGGTCGGCATGGCCGAGCGCGCCCTCGAGCTCCTCTGCGCCCGGGCCGACGCACGGTCCGCGGCCGGCGGCCCACTGGCGGAGAAGGGCGTCGTCCGGTCCTGGATCGCGGAGGCGCGCGTCCGCATCGATCAGACGCGACTGCTGGTGCTGCGGACCGCGGCCCTGATGGACGCGGTCGGGAACCGCGCGGCCCGCCGCGAGATCTCGGCGATCAAGCTGGCCGCCCCGGCGACGGCCGAGTGGGTCATCGACCGTGCCGTCCAGGTCCACGGCGGGGCCGGGTTCAGCGACGACACGCCGCTGGCCCTGCTCTGGAGCCACGCCCGGACCCTCCGCGTGATCGACGGCCCGGACGAGGTCCACGCCGAGGCGGTCGCCGAGCGCGAACTGCGACGGCAGCGCGCGGGGCGCGGGACGGCGTGAGCGGGGACGCGGCCGCGGAGGGGGACGCCGCCGCGTCCCGCGCGGTGCGACTCGGCGCCTGGCTGGCGGCCCGCGGGCTGACCGGGCCCGAGGTGACGTGGTCGCGGATCTCCGGCGGCCACTCGAACCTGACGGACCGCGTCGTCGACACCGCCGGTCGCTCGGTGGTGCTGCGACGGCCCCCGCCGACCGCGCACGAGCACGGCGCCCACGACGTCGTCCGGGAGGGGGCGATCGTCGCGGCGCTGGCCGGGACCGACGTCCCCGTCCCCGCCGTCCTCGGGACCGAGGACGACCCGCGCCCCCTCGGCGCCCCGTTCCTCGTGATGGAGGACGTGCCGGGGACGGTGGTGCGGACCGGCTCCGAGGCCGCGGCGCTGGGTCCGGCCGGGCCGGCCGCCGCGCGCGACCACGCGGCCGTGCTGGCGCGGCTCCACCGGCTCGACCCCGCCGGCCTGCCGCTGCCCGCGGCGCTGCACCGCCGTCTCGGCACCGACGGCGCGGACGTGACCCGGCTGCTCGACCGGTGGGGGGCCCAGGTCCCGCGGGCGCGACCGGCGCAGCGGGACCTGCTCGGCCGGACGCTCTCGGCGCTCCGGGCCCGGCGACCCGCCCCGGTCGCGGTCCGGCTGCTGCACGGCGACTACCGCCTGGACAACGTCGTCATCGATCCGTCGACGGGACGCGTGCGCGCCGTCCTCGACTGGGAGCTCGCGACCGTCGGCGACCCCCGGACCGACCTCGGCTCGCTGCTGGCGGTCTGGACGGCCACGGACGACCCCTTCCACCCCCTGCCCGACCCGCCGTCGCACGCCCCCGGGATGCCGGACGGCGACGCCCTCGTCGCCGCGTACGCGGAGGTGACGGGGACCGCGCCCACCGATCTCGGCTACTTCACCGCGCTGGCCCTCTGGAAGTACGCCTGCATCGTGGAGGGCGTGCAGCGGCGGCTGGCCGACGGGGCGCCCGCGGGCGGGCCCGACCTCGGCGACCTCACGGCGCCGCTCGCGACACGGGCGCTCGAACTGCTGGCCCGACCGCGCCGGGGGCCCGGAGCGTCAGCCGAGTGCGAGCCAGCCCCCGTCGACGGGCAGGAACGCCCCGGTGACGTACGAGGCGGCGGGTGAGGCCAGGAACGCGACCGCGGCCGCGATCTCGGCCGGGTCCGCGGGTCGACCCAGGGGGACCCGCTCGAGGATGCGCCGCGACCGCTCGGGGTCGGCGAGGCTGACGGCGCTCATCGGGGTGTCCGTGATGCCGGGCCCGACGACGTTCACCGTGATGGCGTCCGGCGCGAAGTCCACCGCGAGCGCCTTCCCGAGCATCAGGACCGCCCCCTTCGAGCTGGCGTACGCGATCTGGCCCGGCAGGGCGACCTGCGAGTTGATCGAGCCGATGAGCACGATCCGACCGCCCTCCCCGTGGACGCGCATCCGCCGGGCCGCCGCCCGGGCGGTGATCAGCGACCCGAGGACGTTCACGGCGTGGATGCGGGCGTGGACGTCGAGGTCGACGTCGTACCCCGTCGTGTGGACCTCGATGCCGGCGCAGGCCGCGGCGACGTCGACACGCCCGGTCAGCGCCTCGACGTCCGCGACCGCGGCCTCCACGGCCCTTGCGTCGGTCACGTCGACCTCGTGGGCGGAGGCGGCGGCGAGCCGACCCGCCGTCGCGGCCGCGGCCGCGCCGTCGAGGTCCAGGCAGGCGACATGGCAGCCGTCGGCTGCCAGCGCGGCGGCGACGGCCGCCCCGATGCCGGAGCCGGCGCCGGTGACCACGGCGGTCCTCACGTCAGCCACCCCCCGTCGACGACGAGGGTGTGCCCCGTCACGTACCGCGCGACGTCCGAGGAGAGGTACGCGACGGCCCCGGCGATGTCCTCGGGCTGCCCGACGTACCCCATCGGGATCCGGGTCGCCATCAGCTCGTCCAGGCTGCGCCCGTCGGCCGCGACCGCCCGGGTCAGCTCGGTGTCGACCGTCCCGGGCGCGACCGCGTTGACGCGGACCCCGGTCGGGGCCAGCTCGCGCGCGGCGGTCGTCGTCAGCATCCGGACCCCGCCCTTGGTCAGGTCGTACACCGTCATGGGGGACGTCGAGGCGGTGAACCCCGAGGTCGAGGCGATGTTCACGATCGAACCACGGCCGCGCGGGACCATGCGTCGGGCCGCGGCCCTGAGGGCGAAGTAGACGCCCCGGAGGTTCACCGCGATGACGCGGTCGAACTCGTCGGGGGTGACGTCGACGAGCGGTCCCGTCAGGGCGATGCCCGCGTTGTTCACGAGCGTGCCGAGCGGGACCTCGGCGTCCGCGGCGGCGATGGCGGCGTCGGTCGCGTCGACGTCGGCGACGTCGAGCACCACGGGCCGGGCGTCGTACCCCTCGGCCACGAGCTCGGTGGCGGTGGCGGCCGCCGCCTCCCCGTCGCGGTCGGCGACGAAGACGACGTCACCGCGACGGGCGAGGGCGGCGGCGATGCCCCGCCCGATGCCCCGGGCGCCTCCTGTGACGAAGGCGCCCGGGGTCGGACGGTCGGTGCTCACGAGCCCGGCAGCCCCTCGGTGGGACCGACGGTCTCCTCGTACCAGCGGTCGAGGTCACCGCTGGCCGTGTAGAAGTCCAGCCAGTTGTCGACGTACTGCAGCCACAGGACGTCACCGCGCGGGACGGCCCAACGGCCGTACGACTGGCTGAGCGGCCCGCCGAGGACCTCCACGCCCGAGTTCTCGGCCATGAAGCCGCGGGCGAGGTACTCCTCGACGATCATCGCGTCGACGCGGCCCGAGGCCACCTCGAGGAAGGCCGCCGCCTGGTCACGCTCGGCGAGCTGCGCGTTCGGGAAGTTGTCGATCACCCGCTGCGCGGCCGTCGAGCCCTCGAGGGCGGCGAAGGTCACGCTCGAGCTGTTCAGCTCGTCGAGCGACGTGAAGCCCTTCCCGGAGTTGACGAGCACGACCTGTCGGTACGGGACGTACGGACGGGTGAAGCCCATCAGCTCGGCGCGGGCCGGCCGGTTGACCAGACCCACCGAGATCATGTCGAACTGCCCGGCGAGCATGCCCGGGATGAGGGCCGGGAACTCGAGGTCGCTGATCTCGAGCTCGACGCCGAGGTCCTCGGCGAGCTTGTTGACCAGCACGACGTCGTACCCCGCCGGCTCGTTGTTGTCGTCACGGTACATCTGGGGCTCGAACTGCAGCGTCATACCGACGCGCAGGGTCCCCCGCTCCTTGATCTCCGCGACCCGATCGAACGTCGGGTCGCTGACGGTGACGACGGGACCGTCGTCACCCGGTGCGGCGCTGGCGGCCTCCTCCGTGTCCGAGTCGCCCGAACCGCAGGCGCTCAGCACGACGGCGACGGCCAGGACGGCGCCGAAGCGTCGGACGTGCTTCATGCTCTCCCTCCCGTGCTGCCTCATGGTGCATCCTCCCCGCCGCGGTCGCGACGCAGGTCTCAGGGGGTCGCCTCGGGGGCGACGATGCGCGTGGGCGGCGCCTCGGCCGCGATCCGGTCGCGCAGGGTACGGAGGCGCTCGCGGCGCCGCCGCTCGAGCGGGGCGAACCGCCGCTCGACCGACGCGAGGACGTCGACGGGGCGGAGCCGCTGCTCGAGGAACTTCATGCCGTAGTACACGGTCGTCGTGAGGACGAGGTAGATGACGACGATCGCCAAGTAGATCTCGAAGTACCGGAAGGTCCGGTTCGCCAGCAGCTGCGCGTTCCGGAACAGCTCCTGGACCCCGATCACGTAGAGCAGGGCCGAGTCCTTGACCATGCCGACCATCATGTTCCCGGTCGGCGGGATCGCGACCCGGACGGCCTGGGGCAGGATGACGGTCACGAACGTCCGGACCGGTCCCATCCCGACAGCCATGGCCGCCTCGCGCTGGCCCTTCGGGACCGCCTGGATGCCCGAGCGGAAGATCTCCCCCAGCCAGGCCGAGTACTGCAGCGAGAACGCGAAGATCCCGGCCTGGATGCCGGTCGCGAAGGTCAGCCCGAAGTAGATGGCGACCCCGTAGTAGATGAAGACGATGAAGACGAGCAGCGGGATCGACCGCAGGATGTTGATGTAGCCGGCCGCGAAGGTCGCGACGGCACGGCGCTCCGACATCCGTGCGAGGGCGACGAACACGCCGAGGAAGGTCGCGATCCCGAAGGAGATGACCGAGACGAGGACGGTCAGCTGCACGCCGTCCCAGAGCAGGTCGAGGTTGTCGAGGATGACCTTCGGGCTGAACGTCACGACCTGCTGCGCGAGGACCACGGTGGCGGCGCTCACAGGACGGCCCTGATGAAGTCGCGGGTCCGGGCCTCGCGCGAGTCCGTGTAGATCTCGCGTCCACCCTGCTCGACGATGACGCCCTCGTCCATGAACACGTTCTGGTCCCCGATCTCGCGGGCGAACCCCATCTCGTGGGTGACGACGACCATCGTCATCCCCGTCTCGGCGAGATCACGCATGGCGCCGAGGACCTCGCCGACGAGCTCGGGGTCGAGGGCGGACGTCGGCTCGTCGAACAGCATCACGTCGGGGTCGAGCACCAGGGCCCGGGCGATCGCGACCCGCTGCTGCTGACCGCCCGAGAGCTGCGAGGGGTACGCGCTGACCTTCTGGAGCAGACCGACGCGGCGGAGCTGGCGGGCGGCCCGCTCCTCGGCCTCCGCGCGGTCGACGCCGCGGACCCGGCGGAGCGCGATGGCGACGTTGTCCAGCACGGTCATGTGCGGGAACAGGTTGAACTGCTGGAACACCATCCCCACGTGCTGCCGCAGCTGCTTCGCCGGCGCGCGGCCCCGACCCACCTCGCCGTCCACGCCCGGGCCGTACTCGACGCCGAGGATCCGGACCGAGCCGCGCTGCGGCTCCTCCAGGAGGTTGATCGTCCGCAGGAGGGTGGACTTCCCCGACCCCGAGGGTCCGAACACGCAGACGTGCTCGCCCCGGGTGACGGTGAGGTCGACCCCGCGCAGCACGTGGTTGTCGTCGAACCACTTCTGGATGCCGCGCAGGTCGATGACCGTCTCGGCCTGCTCCCCGGGACCCATGCGGCCCTCCGCTCCCGCCGGTCGACGACCGGCCTCCCGACCCGCGTCGCGGGCCGTCCTGCGTCGGCCCGGCCCCCCCGGGCCGTTCTGTACGAACACTAGTTCACATCCTAGCGCGGTCGTGGCACCCGAGCGCAACTCGGACCGCGCCGACCCACCCGCCGTCGCCCGGGGCCCCGACGCCGGCGGGCGGGCCCGAGGGCCCGCCCGCCGGTCCGTGACCGTCGCCGGATCAGCCGATCGTGTCGCCGAGGACGTCGGCCGCCGCCAGGTACGGCGAGATGACACCGATGGAGCGCGCCCCGGCCGCCCGGGCGGCGTTGCCGACCCGCTCGTTCCAGAACGTCGCGAGGCGACCGCGGATGATGTTGTAGCGCAGCCAGTTGTCGACGTACGCCTTCATGCGGTGGTCACCGATCGGCATGAACCACGTGTTGATGTCCGCGAAGATCGGCGGACCCGACAGGACCTGCAGGGTGCTGTTCGCCTCGAGGGCGCCGGCCAGACCGAACTCGCCGACGAGGACGGCGTCCGCGCGGCCGGTCGCGGCCTCCTGGATCGCCGGCTGCTGCTCGAGGGAGACGATCTCGGCGTCGGTGAAGATCCGCCGCGCCGAGGCCTCCTGCGCCGAGCCCGCGAGGACCGCGAGCCGGACCCCGGAGGCGTTCAGGTCGTCGACCGACCGGACGCCCGAGGACGTGTTGCGCAGGACGATCGTGTTCTCGATGAACAGCGGCTCGCCCGCGAACATCACCTGCTGCGAGCGGGACGGCAGGATCGTCGCCCCGATCGCCGACATGTCGAACCGGCCCGCGGCCAGCGAGCCGAACAGCTCGCCGAACGGCACCTCGACGAACTCGAGGGTCGCGTCCGGGTTCAGGTCGGCGAACATCGCCTGGGCCAGCTCGACCGTGTAGCCGGCCGGGTTGCCCGACGCGTCCTTCAGCTGGAGCGGCGGGAAGTTCAGGTCGGCACCGACCTGGATGGTGTCACCGTCGCGGACCCGGTCGAAGATCGAGACCACGTCCGAGCCGTCGTCCGCGGCCGGGACCACCGTCGTGGTGTCCCCGCCGGCGGCCGGGGCCGCGGCGTCGTCGTCCGCGCAGGCCGAACCGACCAGCGCGAGCCCGCCGGCGCTCAGCGCCGACATGCTGATGAAACGGCGGCGACCGACGCGCTCCTCCTCGAGCGCGGCCTGGTCCGCGGCCACGCGTGCTGCGAGCTCCCTGTCCATTCGCGTGCCTCCCACCCGGGTCTCTCCGGGCCGCGCGCCCCCCTCGGGTCCGCGCCGACGGACGCCCCGACCCCGCCGACGGCGGGACGGACGAGCGTCCGTTCGTCCCATACGACCACATCGGGACCGTCCGGTCAAGCAGGGCCCGGCGCCGGGCGGCGGCCCCGGACGGGGCGCTCTGACGCCCCCGGGACCGTCAGACGACCGGCGCGACCGGCCGGGTCCCCGATACGCCGAGGCGGCGCTCGAGCCGCCGCAGGCCCCACGAGAGGACGAACACGATCGCCAGGTAGATGCCGGCGGCCGTGACGTACAGCTCGAACGGGCGGAACGTCGTCTGGGCGATGCCGTTGGTCACGAACATCAGCTCCGGCACGGCGATGACGGCGAGGATCGATGAGTCCTTCAGGGCGTCGACCAGGTGGTTCCCGGTCGCCGGGACCGCGATCCGGGCGGCCTGCGGCGCGACGACCCGGCGGAACACGTCCCACCGGGAGAGGCCGATCGCGTTCCCGGCCTCCCACTGACCGTGGTCGACGCCCGAGATGGCCGCCCGGAACACCTCGGCCAGGTAGGCGCTGTTCAGCAGCGTCAGCGCCAGCACGCCGACGGTGAGCGCCGAGAGCAGGATGCCCGTCGCGACCGCCAGACCGTTGAACAGCCAGATGACGAGGACGTACAGGGCGGCCCCGCGGAACACGTTCACGTACACGAACGACAGCGCCCTGGCCGGGACGAGGCGTGACCTCCGACCCGCCGCCATGACGAGCCCGACGAGGACGGCCAGCACGAAGGCGAGGAGCGAGACCCCGAGGGTCAGCCGCGTGGCGGCCAGCATCTGGGGCAGCCGCTCGACGACGAGGGCGGTGTCGAACGTCACGTCCGGACCCCCCGGTCGAGGCGGCGCTCGAGCAGCGTGACGACACCGGCGAGCAGCAGGGTCACCCCGATGATGACCACGCCCGAGAACGAGTACAGCTCGAACGGCGCGAAGTACTGCAGCGAGATGTCGCGGGAGACGTAGAACATGTCCGCGACGCCGATGACCGAGACGAACGTCGCGCCCTTCAGCAGCGCGACGAGCAGGCTGAGGGCCGGCGGCACGGCCAGCCGGAGCGCCTGCGGGAGGACCACGTCCCGCATCCGCTGCGTCGGGGAGAGCCCGAGCGCGTCGGCGCCCTCCCACTGCCCCGACGGCACGCCCGACAGCGCCCCCCGGTAGATCTCGGCGGCGTACGCCGCCCCCGTCAGCGCCAGCGCCAGCACGGCGGCCGGGAACGGCGAGAGGACGACCGGGGAGACCTGCGGCAGGCCGTAGTAGACGAGGAACAGGAAGAGGAACAGCGGGATCCCCCGCAGGACCTCGATCACGGTCGTCGCCACCGCCCGCGGCACCGCCAGCCGCGAGATGCGGAGCAGCGCCAGGACCAGCCCCAGCGCCATCGCGAGGGCGTACCCGGCCGCGGCGACGCGGAGCAGGATGCCGAGCCCCTCGACGAGCCGGTCCATGTTGTCCGAGACCAGGCCCCAGTTCAGCCGGTACTCGAACACCTCACGCCTCCCGGACCGCGCGGAGGAACGCCCGGGTCCGCTCGTGGGCGGGGTCGCGCATGAACGACGGCGGCCCCTCCTCCACGATGACCCCGCCGTCCATGAACACGACGCGGTCGGCGACCTCCTGCGCGAACTTCATCTCGTGGGTCACGACCAGCATCGTCATGCCGTCCGCGGCCAGCCGCCGCATCTGCCCGAGCACGTCGCCGACCAGCTCGGGGTCGAGCGCCGAGGTGACCTCGTCGAACAGCATCAGGCGGGGGTCCAGCGCCAGCGCACGGGCGATCGCGAGGCGCTGCTTCTGCCCGCCGGAGAGGGTGGCCGGGTAGGCGTCGACCTTCTCGGTCAGCCCGACGCCCTCGAGCTCGGCCCGAGCGCGCTCGGCGGCCGCGGCGGCGTCGAGCCCGGCGACCCGGGTCAGCCCCAGGGTGACGTTCTCGAGGGCCGTGAGGTGCGGGAAGACGTTGAAGTGCTGGAACACCATCCCGATGTGGGCCCGGAGCCGCTGCAGCTCGCGCCGCTCACCGCGCCCGGCCAGCGGGTTCCACCGGCTCTCGCGCGGGGCGACGACCGCCGTGCCGTCGAACTCGACGGTGCCGCCGGACGGCGGGGTCAGCATGTTCACGCAGCGCAGCAGCGTCGACTTCCCCGATCCGGAGGGACCGATGATGCAGACGACCTCGCCCTCGGCGACGTCGAGGTCGACCCCCCGCAGGACCTCGTTCGTCCCGAACCGCTTGGTCAGCCCCCGCAGCCGCAGCAGCGGCGCGGACGCGGTCACGCCGCACCGCCGGCCGCCGGGATGCGCGCGACGGCGTCGACCTGGACCCGTGCGCCCTTCCAGAGGAACGCGACGCCGTAGCTGGTCCGGGCCGGGTACGGCTCGTGGAACCGTGCCCCGAAGATCCGGTTCATCTCGTCGAGGTCCTCCTCGGCGACGAACTGCACGGTCGCGTGCAGGACGTCCCCGAGCCCGGCGCCGACCTCGGCCAGGATGGACGTGACGTTCGTGATCGCCTGCTCGAGCTCGGGCCCGAACCCGCCGGGGACGAACTCCCCCGTGACCGGATCGCGACCGATCTGCCCCGTGACGAAGACCAGGTCGCCGTCGACGCGCGCGTGGGGGTACGGGCCACGGGGCTCGGGGGCGGCGGTGGTGGTGACGGTCGGTCGGCTCACGGGCGCGCCTCCTGCGGCGGGGTGACGTACCGGGCCGGCCCCGGCCACGGCGGCGGGGGGTCGGCCTCGGCGATGACGCGGGGGAACTCGGGCATCGCGACCTCGGGTGCGAGGAACCGTCCCAGCAGCGGCAGGCCCTCCGCGGGGTCGGGGAACCGTACGAGGAGGTGCGTCGCGCCGGCGTCGGCCCAGGCCACGACGGCGTCGCGGTCGGCGTCGAGGGCGTCCGCGGTGCCGGCGAGCTCCGCGACCGCCGGCTGCACCCGACGCTCCGGGTCCACCCGGCCGCGGTCCGCGACCAGGCGGGGCAGCGCGGGGTCGAGGGCGTCGGCCGCGGCCCCACGGATCCAGACCGGGACCTCGACCTGGACCGGCTTCGGCGTGACCTCGATGCGGTCCGGCGCCCGGTGCCCCTCGAGACCGGCCGGGACGCGCCACCGGGATCCGTCGTGCCGCACCGGCCGCGGCGTCAGCGCCGCGAGCAGCACCGAGAGGTCCTCGGCCGCCTCCTCGGGGCCGAGGTCGCCGGTGTCGACGACGGCGACGATCCGCCCCGACGAGAGGTTGTCGAGGACCGCGACGTCCTCGGCCAGCGTGACCGGGTGGTCGCTCCCGAGGCGCACCGGGAACGCGACGCGGACCAGGCA
This sequence comes from Actinomycetota bacterium, assembly GCA_017852335.1. Lineage (GTDB taxonomy): Bacteria > Actinomycetota > Nitriliruptoria > Nitriliruptorales > Nitriliruptoraceae > CSBr16-57R1. The sequence goes on from JAFMLG010000027.1 coordinate 19,753, forward strand.
GGTCCGGACGACCGCGGCGGCCGCGGCCGGGACGGCCGCACCGCCCGTCGCCTCGACGAGGACGGCCGCGCAGCCGGCGGCCTCGGCCGCCGCCGCGGCCGCGGCCTCGTCCCCGACGGGGAGCGCCAGCCCGAGCCTCATGCCACCACCTCCGCGTCCGCGACGTGGGGCAGGACCTCCTCGGCCAGACGGTGCAGCACCTCGTGGACCGCGGCCTGCGGGGCGCCCTCGACGACGACGCGGAAGACCAGCTCGTCGACGCCGACCGCCGCGACCTCCCGCAGCCCCGCGGCGACCTCGTCGGCCGAGCCGACGATCGCCGTCGAGACGGCGTCCGCGAGCGCCCGGTCCACCTCCTGCGTGAAGTCCATCGCGGCGGTCTCGCCGCGCTTCGGGACCGCCCAGCCGAGCCCGGCGTACAGGACGTAGCTGGCGCGGAACCAGGCCATCACGGCCTCGCGCTCGGCCCGGTCGTCGGTGACCCAGACGTTGCGGAGCGCCGCGACCCGGGGCCGCTCCCCCGTCCGGCCCGAGGACTCCCAGCCCTCGCGGTGCGCCGTCGCGAGGTCGCGGACGAGCGTCAGCGGGTTCGCGCCGGAGAACAGCACGCCGTGTCCGTGGGCGCCGGCCCGGGCGACCGCCTCGGGCAGCGCCGAGCCGAGCCAGACCGGGACGCCGGGCGCTCCGCGTCGGGTCGCGCGCAGCATCGTGCGACGCCGCTCGGCCCGCTCCTTCCGTGGCACCCCGACGCCGTCGAACTCGACGTCGCGGTACCCGAGCCCGAGGCCGAGCTCGAACCGACCCGGGTACCGCCGATCGAGCTCGGCGCACTCGGCCGCGGTCCGCTCGGGGTCGCGCATCGAGGCCAGCGACATGCCCGTCGCGACCGTGAGGCGCTCGGTCGCGGCCAGCGCCCCCGCGGCCGCGGCGATCGTCGAGGGGCAGTACCCGTCGTAGAAGAAGTGGTGCTCGCTGAGCCAGAGCGCGTCGTACCCGAGCCGCTCCAGCAGGCGCGCGTCGGCGAGGTACTCGGCGTAGGGGACCGCGGGGTGACGCGGGCAGGACGCCGTGCTCTGCAGGCACCAGAGGCCGGCGCCGAACCTCACGGCCGCGCTCCGCCGTCGGTGCGGGCGTGCCACGCGAGCAGGCGGCGCAGGCCCTCCTTCAGGTCCGGCTCCTCGCTGGCCAGCGAGACGCGGACGTGGTCGGCGGCCGCGGTCCCGAACGCCGTGCCGGGCGCGACCGAGACGCCCTCGCCGACGAGGTCCAGCGCGGCCCGGCGGCTGTCGACGCCCTCGGCCAGGGGGACCATCAGGTAGAACGCACCGCCCGGGACGGCGACCTCGAGGCCGGCGTCGCGGACGAGCCCGACGGCCAGGTCCCGGCGCGCCCGGTACGCCTCCCGCGTCTCGGCGATGCGGTCCTGCGGTCCCTCGAGGGCGGCCAGCGCCCCGGCGGCCATGGGATCCGCGATGCAGGAGATCTTCGGCTCCTGCAGCTTCGTCAGCACGGGGGCCAGCCAGGCCGGGGCGACGGCCCAGCCGACGCGCCACCCGGTCATCGCGTAGGTCTTCGAGAAGGAGTGGACCGCGACGACGTGGTCCTCGTCGTACCGCAGCGCGTCGGCGCGGTCGCCCTCGAAGATCAGCTCGTCGTACACCTCGTCCGAGAGGACCACGACCCCGCGCTCGGCCGCGCGCGCGACGAGGGCCGCGACGACCTCGGCGGGGAACACGGCGCCCGTCGGGTTGGAGGGGCTGTTCAGGATCAGCACGCGCGTCCGCGGGGTGATGAGCGCCGCGACCTCGTCGGGATCCGGGACGAACCCCTCCGCGGCCCGCAGGGGGTACGGCACGACGGTGCCGCCGAGCAGTTCGACCTGCATCGCGTAGTTCGGCCAGGCCGGGTCGGGGACGAGGACCTCGTCGCCCGGATCGACGAGCGCCGAGAGCGTGACCTCGCAGACCTGGACGGCGCCCTGGCCGACGACGACGCGGTCGGCCGGGACCGCGACGCCGGTCACGCGGTCCATGCGCGCGGCGAGCGCCTCGCGCAGCCGCAGGTGCCCGGCGCTCGGCGCGTACCGGGCGGTCGCCGCGGCGGCCGCACCCGCGGCCACGATGTGCTCCGGCGTCGAGAAGCCCGGCTCGCCGATCTCGAGGCGGACGACCTCGCCGGCCGGGCGGCCGATGACGAGGTTCACGATCTCGCGGATGCCGGAGGCCGGGACGTCACGGGCGGCGGCGCGGACCTCGGGCATGGGGGCCTCCTCAGGCGGGCCGGCGGAGCCGGCGGAGGGCCGCGGTCGCGGCCTCGTGGAGCGACTCGCCGAGCGTCGGGTGGGGGTGGATCGTCCCCACGACGTCGTCGAGGTGGAGCGCGCACTCGACCGCGAGCGCACCGGCCGAGATCAGGTCCGACGCATCGGGCCCGACGATCTGGACGCCGACGACCGTGCCGGCGGCGTCCGCGACGACCTTGACGAACCCCTCCTCGGCGCCGAGCGTCCGGGCGCGACCGGAGGCGCGGAACCGGGCCCGGCCGGCGATCGGCGCGAGGCCGGCCTCGCGGGCCGCGGCCTCGTCGAGGCCGACGGCCGCCATCTCGGGGTCGGTGAACGCGATCGCGGGTACGTGCGCCTCCATCGCCGCGTCGAGACCGCAGGCGACCTCGGCGGCGACGCGGCCCTCGGTCGCGGCCTTGTGCGCCAGCGCCGGTCCGGGGACGAGGTCGCCGATCGCGAGGATGCGCTTCGACGAGGTCCGCTGCTGGGCGTCGACCGGGATGCGGCCGGCCTCCAGCACGATGCCGGCGTTCTCGAGCTGCAGCTCCTCGGTGTTCGGGACGCGTCCGACCGCGACGAGGACGCGCTCGGCGGGGACGACCGCGACGCCGTCGGGACCCTCCACCTCGAGCCCGCCGTCGACGGGCCCGCGGGCCCGCGTGGACGTCAGGACCTCGACACCGAGCGCGTCCAGCCGGCCGCGGACCACGTCGACGAGCTCCGCGTCGAACCCGGCGCCGATGCGGTCCAGCGCCTCGACGACGGTGACGCGGGTCCCGAGCTTGGCGAACGCCGTGCCGAGCTCGAGCCCGATGTACCCGCCGCCGACGACGGCCATCGTCGCCGGCAGCTCCGTCAGGTCCAGCGCCCCGGTCGAGTCGAGGACGCGGTCGCCGTCCGGCTCGAGGCCGGGGATCACCACGGGGCGCGACCCGGTCGCGAGGATGCAGGTCCCGAACTGGAAGTGGCTGACCAGGTCGTCCGACTCGACGGAGACCCGGCGGTCGTCGAGGAGGCGTGCGACGCCGTGCACGACCTCGACCTTCGCGAGCAGCGCCTCGACGCCGGCGACCAGCCCGTCGACGACGCCGTCCTTCGCCCGCACGGCGGCGGCGAGGTCCACCTCCTCCGACGGAAGCGGGAGCCCGCGCTCGGCCATGAGGTGCCCGCGGTGTCGGTGCTCGGCCAGCGTGATCAGCGACTTCGACGGGATGCAGCCGACGTTCAGGCAGACCCCGCCCAGCCGACCGGCCTCCACGAGGACGACCTCGCGGCCGAGCTCGGCCGCGCGGGCCGCCGCCGTGTAGCCGCCGGGTCCGCCACCCACGACGAGGACGTCGACGGGCCGTGCGATCTCGCCGACGACCACGTCAGCCCTCCAGCAGCAGGTTCACGGGTGCCTCGAGGAGGCTCCGGACCGAGGTGCAGAACCCGATGATCTCGCGGCCGTCCGCGACGCGGTGGTCCGCCGCCAGGACCATCGCCGCGACCGGGCGGATGACGATCTCGCCGTCGCGGGGGACGACCTGGTCACGGGCCGGGCCGATCGAGAGGATGCCCGCCTCGCCCGGTCGGACCAGGGACGTGCCGAACCAGCCGCCCAGCGGACCGTAGTTGTTGACCGTGAACGTCCCGCCGCGGAGCCGCTCGGCCGGGACGCTGCGGTCGCGCGCCTGCGCAGCCAGCTCGCGCAGCTCGGCGCCGATCCGGTGCAGGTCCTTCCGGTCGGCGTCGTCGATGACGGGGACGATCAGCCCGTCGGGCGCGTCGACGGCGACGCCGATGTTCACGCGGTGGCGGAGGACCAGCTCCTCGCGCTCGTCGTCGACGACGGCGTTCAGCACCGGGAACTCGCGGAGCGCCAGCGCGGCCGCGCGGATCAGGAACGCGGTCATCGGGACGTCGCGGTCGCGGGCGCGCAGCTGGGTCCGGAGTCCGACCAGCTCGTGGAGGTCGACCTCGTGCATCGAGCTGACGTGCGGGACCGTCGTCCAGGACTGGAGCATGTTGCGCGCGATCGCCCTGCGCACGCCACGGAGCGGGACCCGCCGGTCCTCCCCCACGGGGGGCTCGACCGGGGCCAGCGGCGCGGGTGCCGGTCGCGCCGCGGCGGTCGGGGCGGCGGCGGACGCCGGGGCGGGCGCACCGCCCGCGGCGGCCGCGCCGGACTTTCCGTGGCCGGCTGATCG
>JAFMLG010000028.1 GCA_017852335.1 Actinomycetota bacterium
GTCGCCGGGGCGGCGCTGACGCAGTCGCGCGGGGCGTGGGCGGCGGAGGTGGGCGGGGTGACGGACGTCGCCGGGCTCGCGGCGACCCCGCCGTGGGACGGCCCCCGCCTGGTCGCGGTCCCGGGCGCCCCGCCGCTGCCGGAGGTGCTCGGGGCCGCGGCGGCCGAGGTGCGGGCCGCGGGGATCGTCGGGATCGCCGTCGGACCCGAGGGGGGCTGGACGGAGGCCGAGGTCGCGGGCCTCGTGGCGGCGGGGTGGCGCGCGGTGGGGCTGGGGCCGACGGTGCTGCGCAGCGAGCACGCCGGCCCGGCCGCACTGGCGGTCGTCGCGGCCGCCACCGGCCGCTGGGCCGTCGGGCGGTAGCCTCGGCGCACGCCCGTCGGCCCGCGCACCGCGCCGCCCGCGGGCGCCGCCGTCAGGAGCCCGTCGCCCCCGTGCCCCCATCCCCGTCGCCGTCCGGCGCGCTCCGCGACCGGGCGGCGGACCTCGAGCGCAGGGACGGTGCGATCGTCGTCCGGGTCGCCGACCCCTCGGCCATGGCCGCGGTCCTCGGTCCCGGCGACGAGTTCCTGCGCCTCGTCGAGGACGCGTTCACGGCCCGGCTCCACGCCCGCGGGAACGAGGTCGTCGTCGCCGACCCGGTCGACGCCGCCCCGGCCGAGCACGAGGAGGCCGAGCGGGCCGCCCGGGTCGTCGACGAACTGGCCGAGGTCGTCGCGCGTGGCCAGGCGCTGGACCGCGGCACCGTCGAGCAGACGATCCGCATCGTGCGCGAGGGCGTCGAGGCCCGGGCCGCCGACGTGCTCGGCGAGCACCTCGTCACCCACCGCGGCCGGACGATCCGGCCCAAGACGGTCGGGCAGCGTCGGTACCTCGACGCGATCCGGTCGGGGACGGTGACCTTCGGCATCGGTCCGGCCGGTACCGGCAAGACGTACCTCGCGATGGGCGCCGCGGTCCGGTCGCTCCGCGCCCGCGAGGTGAACCGCCTCATCCTGACCCGTCCGGCCGTCGAGGCGGGGGAGCGGCTGGGCTTCCTGCCGGGGACGCTGCACGAGAAGATCGACCCGTACCTGAAGCCGCTCTGGGACGCGCTCCAGGACATGATGGATCCGGACGAGCTGGTCGGCCACGTGGAGCGCGGCGTCATCGAGGTCGCACCGCTGGCCTACATGCGGGGCCGGACGCTGAACGACGCGTTCGTCGTCCTCGACGAGGCGCAGAACACGACGCCCGAGCAGATGAAGATGTTCCTGACGCGCATCGGGTTCAACACGCGCGCCGTCGTGACCGGTGACGTCAGCCAGACCGACCTGCCCTCGGGGCGCCGCTCGGGCCTCCTCGCCGCTCGCGAGATCCTGCGCGGCATCGAGGGCGTCGCGTTCGCCGAGCTCGGCGCCGACGACGTCGTCCGCCACCCCATCGTGCAGCGCATCGTCGAGGCGTACGCCGCCCACGAGGAGGCCCGCGACGCCGCGGCCGCCGCCGAACGGGGGGCGTGAGGTGCCGGTCTTCCTCGCCGACGAACAGGACCTCGAGGTCGACGCGGAGGACCTCGTCGCGCTGACGCGCACGGTCCTGGCGGACCGCCGGGTCCCCGCGGACATGGAGGTCTCGCTCCTCCTGGTCGACGAGGCGACGATCGCCGGGCTGAACGCCGAGCATCTCGGGCACGAGGGCCCGACCGACGTCCTGGCCTTCCCCATGGACGAGCCCGGCGAGTCCCCGCCGGCCGGTCCGGCCGTCCTCGGTGACGTCGTCCTCTGCCCGGCGGTCGCGCGGGCGCAGGCCGCCGAGCACCGCGTCACCCCGGCCGACGAGCTGCGACTGCTCACCGTCCACGGGCTGCTGCACCTGCTCGGGATGGACCACGCCGAGCCCGACGAGGAGCGGGAGATGACGGCGCTGACCCGCCGCCTCCTCGACATCCACGCCGCGGGGGGCGGGGCGTGACCCCGACCCTCGCCGTCCTCCTCGCCGCGGGGCTGCTCACGGTCCTCGCGGCGCTGACGACGCGGATCGTCCGCGAGGTCGACGCCGTCCGGGCGCTCGCGCTGGCCGACGAGGAGGTCCGCGGCGCCGAGGCCCTGCTCTGGCTCGTCGAGCGCCCGGTCGTCGTGCACCGCGTCAGCTCCGTCGTCTCGGTCCTGGCGGCGCTCGGCGTGGCGCTGGCCGTGCCGACGCCGGCCGGCGTCGTCGCGGCCGCCGCGGCGGTCCTGCTCGTCGCGCCGCTGGCCGCGCGGGTCGTGGCGGGGCGCCGGGTCGAGCGCGTCGGGCTCCGCCTCGCACCGCTGCTCCGGCCCGTGGTCCGTGCCGTCACCCGTCCGCTGGAGGCCATCGCGGACGGTGGCCGCCGCGACGGCGAGGAGGACCCGGGGGGCGGCGAGGAGGACGAGGAGCCGGGCGACGAGGAGGAGACGGTCCTCGACCCCGACGAGCGCCGGATGATCCGGTCGATCCTCGAGCTCGACGACACCGCCGCGCGCGAGATCATGGTCCCGCGGCCGGACATGATCACGGTCGCGTCGGACGCCTCGTTCGCGGCGGTCGTGGACCTCGCGCTGGCCCGCGGACGCTCGCGCCTGCCGGTCCACGACCCGGCGGACCCGGACCGCATCGTCGGCGTCGTCCACGCCCGCGACCTGTTCCGACGGCTCCGCGACGGCGAGCCCGGCTGGGACGACCTCGTCCGCGAGCCCCACCTCGTGCCCGAGTCGATGCGGGCCGACGACCTGCTGCGGGACCTGCAGGCCGCGGCGGTGCACCTCGCGATGGTCGTCGACGAGTACGGCGGCATCAGCGGGCTCGTGACCATCGAGGACGTCCTCGAGGAGATCGTCGGCGAGATCGTCGACGAGCACGACGACGAGGCCCCCGCGGTCGTCGCCCTCGGCGCGGGGCGGTGGCGGGCGGCCGGTCGCGTCAACGTCCACGACCTCGGGGCCGAGCTGGGCGTGGCGCTCCCCGACGAGGAGTGGGACTCGGTCGGCGGACTCGTGCTCGGACTGCTCGGGCGGGTCCCGCGCGTCGGCGACGCCGTCGAGGTCGCCGGGCTGCGCATCGCCGTCTCGGCCCGGCGCGGGCGGCGCGTCGTCGAGGTCGTCGTGACCCGGGTCGCCGCGGACGACGCCGGTGCGGGGGCCGACGGTCCCGGCGATGGGGGACCTGCGGCGCCGGACGCCACGGGGGGCCGTCCGTAGCGTCGACCCGGTGCCGCCGGCGCGTCCGGACGGCCCCGAGGAGCGACGCGTGGCGGTCCCGATCGACGGCAACGAGGCGGTTGCGCGGGTCGCCCACGCCCTGAGCGAGACCATCGCGCTGTACCCGATCACGCCGGCATCCCCGATGGGCGAGCTCGCCGACGCCCGGTCGGCGGCGGGGCGGGCCAACGTCTGGGGGGTCGTCCCGACGGTCGCGCAGCTGCAGTCCGGAGGCCGACCCGGCCGGGTTCGAGCGGGCCAACTACCTCGCGACCCTGACGCGGTACTCGAGCCAGCGCCTCGGCTGGTGAGCCGGGCGTAGCATGCCGGCCCCGACCGAGGAGCACGGCGTGCGACCCGACCCCCGCGTCGGCCCGACCCACGACGAGGCCGACCTGCTCCGGCGCGCCCGCGACGTCCGCGCCCGCGCCTACGCCCCCTACTCGCAGTTCCACGTCGGGGCCATCGTCGTCACGCCGACCGCGACCTACGCCGGCGTCAACGTCGAGAACGCCTCGTACCGCATGACCACCTGCGCCGAGCAGACGGCCATCGCCCGGATGGTCGCCGAGGGGGACCGCGGCCCGATCCTCGCGGTCGCCGTCGTCGGCGACGGCGCGGACCCCTGCACCCCGTGCGGGGCCTGCCGCCAGACCATCTTCGAGTTCGGCCCCGACGCCGTCGTGTACGCCTCGGGCGACGCCGGCCACCCGCTCGTCGCCCGCATCACCGAGCTGCTGCCGCACGGCTTCGGACCCCACCGTCTCGCGCAGGGTCAGCGCTGAGCGCCGACGACCTCGAGGGGATCCTCGCCGGCCTCGACGAGCCCGTCCCTCCGGGCCACCGCTGCGGCGTGGTCGCGCTGGTCGGCCGCCCGAACGTCGGGAAGTCGACGCTCCTGAACCACCTCGCCGGCCAGAAGGTCGCGATCGTCACGCGGGTCCCCGGCACGACCCGGTCGGCCGTGCGGGCGGTGCTGACCCGGCCGGGCGCGCAGCTGGTCCTCGTCGACACGCCCGGCGTCGGGAAGCCGCGGACCGCGATGGGTCAGCGGATGAACCGGCTGGTCCGCGACGTCTGGTCCGGGGTGGACGCGGTCGCGTTCCTCGTCGACGCAGCGGCCGGCATCGGGGCCGGCGACGCCTACCTCGCCGAGGAGCTGCGGCAGGCCGGCGCCCCCGTCGTCACCGTCGTCACGAAGATCGACCTGCTGCGCCGGCCGGAGGACCTGCTGCCGGTCCTCGCCCGCATCGGCGAGCTGACCGAGGGTCCACCGTTCGACGAGGTCGTCCCCGTCTCGGCCGTCGCCGGTGAGAACACGGCCCGGCTCGAGGAGGTCCTGACGGCGCACCTCCCCGAGGCGCCGCGGTTGTTCCCGACCGGTCGGGTCAGCGACCAGCCGGCCGAGGTGCTGGCCGCGGAGGTCGTCCGCGAGAAGGTCATGGCGGACCTCGCCGACGAGCTGCCGCACTCGGTCGCCGTCACCGTCGACGGCGTCACGCCCGACGAGCACGCCGAGGACCTCGTGCACGTCGAGGCGGTGATCCACGTCGAGCGGGACTCGCAGAAGGGCATCGTCATCGGCCGCGGCGGCGAGCGGCTGAAGGCCGCCGGGACCGCGGCCCGGCTGGAGCTCGAGGCGCTGCTCGGCCTCCGGGTCCACCTCGCGACGCGGGTGAAGGTCGCGCCGGGGTGGCAGGACGACCCGCGGCAGCTGGGGCGGCTCGGGCTGTAGCCCGGCCTACAGCGTCCCCGCCGCCAGCGCCGCCCGGACCTCGGCCGCGCGCTCCCGGATCTGCGGCAGGTCCCCGAGGCGTCCGAGGTTCGCGTACGGCTGCGCGAGCCGGTTGTTGCCGCGGAGCACGTCGCGGTTGCGGTCGAGCACGTCCCAGTACAGGGTGGTGAACGGACAGGCGTCGGGACCGGTCCGCTTCGACCGGTCGTACCGGCAGTCGCCGCAGTACCCCTGCGACATGCGGTCCACGTACGCCCCGCCCGACACGTACGGCTTGGTCGCGACCCGGCCGCCGTCGGCGAACGTCCCCATCCCGATCACGTTCGGGACCATGACCCAGTCGTAGGCGTCGACGAACGCGCCGTGCATCCACTCGGTCAGCGCCCGCGGCTGGACGCCGGCCAGCGTCGCGAGGTTCGCGAGCACCATCAGCCGCTGGATGTGGTGGGCGTAGGCGTGGTCGTGCACCGACGTCAGCGTGTCCGCGAGGCAGCGCATCTCCGTCGGCGCGGCACCGGTCAGTGCCGGTGGCAGCGGCTGGTCCGCACCCAGCGCGTTCTCGTCCGCGTAGTCGTCCGGCGCGGTGCGGGACACGCCCCAGAGGTACTCGCGCCACCCGAGCACCTGGCGCAGGAACCCCTCGACGGCGTTCAGCGGCGCCCGCCCCGCGTCGTGCTCGGCGACGACGGCCTCGCAGACCTCGCGGGGGTGCAGCAGCCCCAGGTTCAGCGCATGGGACAGCAGCGAGTGGTTCAGGTGCCAGGCCCCGGCGACCATCGCGTCCTGGTGATCGCCGAACCGCGGCAGCACCCGTGTCACGAACCGCTCGAGCCGCGCCAGCGCCTGCGTCCGCGACGTCGCCCACGTCCCGTCCCACGGGGCCCCGAACGTCCGGACGTCGGCGGGCAGCCAGGTCGCGAGGTCGGCGTCGAGGGCGTCCGGCGGGTCGACGACCGGCGGCACCTCCGCCGCCTCGGTGGCCAGGCCGGCGTGCGGCGGCCGGCGGTTCTCGGCGTCGAGGTTCCACCGGCCGCCGACCGGCTCCTCGCCGTCCATCAGCCACCCGGTCGCGGCCCGGCGCCAGCGGTAGAAGTCCTCCATCGTCGTGCGCCGGCGGCCGGCCGTGAACGCGGCGAACTCCTCCCAGTGGCAGAGGAAGTGGTCGTTCGGCACGAGCTCGACGTCGAGCCGTCCCAGCGTCGCCGTCCCGGCCCGGCTGGCCGGCTCCATCGCGACGACCGCGTCGGGCGCATGGGCGTCGAGGTGCGCCGCGAGGCCGGCGCGCATCGACGGCGCCCGCCGGAGGTCGACCGCGAAGCCCTCGTCCGCCAGCTCCGCCGCGAACCGGCGCATCGCGGTCACGACGAGGTGCAGCTTCTGGCGGTGCCAGGGGCGCTCGGTCAGCTTGCGGTCGCTGACGACCATCAGGACGCGGGTCGCACCGGGGTCGCGGTCGCGGAGGTGCGCGAGGTCGCGGTGGAGCTGGTCGCCCCACACCCACACGGTCGTGCCGCCACGGTCCATGCCCGGACCCTAACGGTGGCCCGCGCCGGTCCCGCACCGGCCGGGGGCTAGCCTGCGTCGCATGAGCTCCCAGAAGCGCTCCGAGCGCGCCGTCACCCCGATGAGCGAGGACGTCAGCGGTTGGTACAACGACGTCGTGACCCGTGCCGAGCTCGCCGACCGGGGTCCCGCCAAGGGCACGATGGTCATCCGGCCCTACGGCTACGCGATCTGGGAGCTGCTGCAGCGTCAGCTCGACGACCGCTTCAAGGCCACCGGCCACGTCAACGCCTACTTCCCGCTGTTCATCCCCGAGTCGTACCTCCGCCGCGAGGCCGAGCACGTCGAGGGGTTCGCGCCCGAGCTCGCGGTCGTGACCCACGCCGGCGGCGAGGAGCTGGCGGAGCCGCTCGTCGTCCGCCCGACGTCCGAGACGATCGTCGGCGAGATGTACGCGAAGTGGATCTCGTCGTACCGCGACCTGCCGATCCTCATCAACCTCTGGAACAGCGTCGTCCGGTGGGAGCTGCGGCCCCGTATGTTCCTGCGCACCACCGAGTTCCTCTGGCAGGAGGGGCACACCGCGCACGCCGACGAGGCGGACGCGATGGCCGAGACCCTGCGCATGTTCGACGTCTACGACGAGTTCGCCCGGAACGTCGCGGCCATCCCGATGGTCCGCGGCGAGAAGACCCCGGGGGAGCGGTTCGCCGGCGCGGTCCGCACCTTCACCATCGAGGGGATGATGCGGGACGGGAAGGCCCTGCAGTCCGGGACCTCCCACTACCTGGGCACCAACTTCGCCCGGGCCTTCGACATCACCTACCAGGACCGTGAGAACGAGCTGCAGCACTGCCACACGACGTCGTGGGGGCTCTCGGCCCGGATGATCGGCGCGACGATCCTGGCCCACGGCGACGACCGCGGGCTGGTCCTGCCGCCCCGGCTCGCGCCGCACCAGGTCGTCGTCGTCCCCATCGGCCGCGGCGATCAGCTCGACGCGACGACGGCCGAGGCCCAGCGGCTCGCCGCCGCGCTGCGCGAGCGCGACGTCCGCGTGCTGGTCGACACCCGCGACCAGTCGCCGGGGTTCAAGTTCAACGACTGGGAGCTGAAGGGCGTCCCGTTCCGCGTCGAGCTCGGCCCGCGCGACCTCGAGGCGGGCGTCGCCGTCCTGGCGCAGCGCGTCGGGGACGAGGACGAGGACGGACGGGCCCGCAAGCACCCCGTCCCGCTCGCCGAGCTGGCCGCCGGCATGCCCGCGCGGCTGGACGCCTACCACGACGCCCTCGTCGCCCGCGCGCAGGCGTTCCGCGACGCGCACACCGCCGTCGTCGACGACCTCGACGCGTTCACCGCACAGGTCGCGCACGGCTTCGCCGTCGCGCTCCACTGCGGGGACCCGGCCTGCGAGGCCCGCATCCAGGAGACGACCCGGGCGACCCCGCGGTGCATCCCCTCGGAGGGCGACGAGGAGTCCGGCCCCTGCGTCAGCTGCGGCGGCGCGTCGGCGTACGGCCGCCGCGTCGTGTTCGCCCGGGCCTACTGAGCCCCGCGTGCCGGCGACCACCCTCGTCCTCCTGCGCCACGCGACGACCGCGGCGACGGGGACGCGGCTGGGCGGGTGGAAGCCCGGCGTCCACCTCGACGCCGGTGGGCGCGCGCAGGCCGAGGCGGCCGCGCGCCGGCTGGCGCGGCTGCCGGTGACCGCGGTGTACAGCTCCCCGCTGGAGCGGACCCGGGAGACCGCGGCCGTCGTCGCGCGGTCGCACGGTCTGCGCGTCCGCGTCGACCGCGACCTCGGCGAGGTCGAGTACGGGGACTGGACCGACCGTCCGCTGTCCCGGCTGCGTCGGCTCTCCGCCTGGCGGGTCGTGCAGCGGACGCCGTCGCGCATGGCGTTCCCCGGCGGTGGGACGATCCGCGGCGCCCAGGCCCGGGCCGTCGACGCGACCGAGCGGCTGGCGGCCGCCCACCCGGGCGGCACGCTGGTGCTCGTCAGCCACGCCGACGTCATCAAGGCCGTCGTCGCCCACCACCTCGGGATGGGGCTCGACCTGTTCCAGCGGCTCGTGGTCTCGCCGGCCTCCTCGACCGTCCTCCTCCTGCCCGACGGGGAGCACCCGCTGCTCCTCGGTCTGAACGACACGTCCGACCCGGGGGCCTGACATGGACATCGTCGTCGACGACCCCCGCCGACTCACCGTCGGGTACGTCGGTCGGCCCGGGGACCGCATGTTCCTGCTCGAGGTCGAGGACGAGTCGCAGCGGATCCAGTTCCTGGTCGAGAAGGCGCAGGTCGCCGGCATCGGGGACCTGCTCGGGCAGCTGCTGGCCCGCATCGGGGACCGGCCGCCGACCGACTGGGACCGTGACGCCATGGCGCTGGCCCCGCCGTTCCAGCCCATCTGGCGCGTCGGTGCGATCGCCGCCGGGCTGGACCCCGAGGCCCGGCGGTTCGTGATCGAGCTGACCGAGTTCGTCCCCGACGACGACGCCGAGGCCCGGACCGCGCGGCTCGGCTGCGACCAGGACCAGGCCCGGCGGCTCGCCGCCCACGCCGCCGCGATCGTCGAGGAGGGTCGGCCCCGGTGCCGGCTCTGCGGACGTCCCGTGGAGGCCGACGGGACGCACGTCTGCCCGGCCCGGAACGGGCATGGTCCACTGACGGTGTGACCGCGCCGGCCGCGGTCGTCCGGAGGTCCCCCGTGGACGGCGTCGCGGCCCGGCTGCTCGCCGCCCCGCTCGAGGTCGTCGGTCGGTTCTCCGACGCGAGCAACGCGACCCTCCTGGTCAGGATGGTCGACCGCGATCCGCGCCCCCTCGAGGCGCTGGCCGCCGACCTCGGACGCGAGCCGACGCTCGAGGACCTCGACCCCGCCGACCTCGCCGTCCACAAGCCGCGGGACGGCGAGCGGCCGCTCTGGGACTTCCCGACCGGGACGCTCCACCGCCGCGAGGTCGCCGCGCACGCGGTCGACCGCGCGCTCGGTGCGGGGCTGGTCCCGACGACCGTGCTCCGCGACGACGGACCCTTCGGCCCGGGCAGCCTCCAGGCGTTCGTGCCGCACGACCCGGCGCGGCACTACCTCGCGCTCCGACCGGACCTCGCGGACGACGCGGTGCTGCGGGACCGCGTCGCGCTCCTCGCGGCGCTCGACGTCGTCATCGACAACGCGGACCGCAAGGGCGGTCACGTCCTCGTCGCGGACGGCGACGGGCCGGTGGGGCCGCGGCTCCGTGCGGTCGACCACGGCGTCACGTTCAACGTCGACCCGAAGCTCCGGACGGTGGTCTGGGACCTCGCGGGGACCCCGCTGCCGGACGCGGTCCGGGCCGCGGTCGCGGGGGTCGCCGCCGCGCTCGACGGCGGGACCGCACCGTCGCCCGCGGCCGGGCTGGCGGACCGGCTCGCCGTGCTGCTCGCCCCCGAGGAGGTGGAGGCCACCCGGGCGCGCGCGGAGGCGCTGCTCGCCGCCGGGCACCTGCCCGAACCGACCGGGCCGAACCCGCTGCCGTGGCCGCTGGTATGAGTCGCAGCTACCGCGACCGAGGCGTCGTACTGCGCACGCAGCGGCTCGGCGAGGCCGACCGCATCGTGACGCTGCTGCTCGAGGGACGCGGACTGACCCGGACCGCCGCGAAGGGGGCCCGACGACCCGGCAGCCGGATCGGTGCCCGCCTCGAGCCGTTCGCCGTCGTCGACGTCGAACTGCACCGCGGCCGCACCTTCGAGGTCGTCCGCCAGGTCGAGACCGTCGAGGCGAACGCCGCGCTCCGGGCCGACGACCGGCTCTGGGCCGCGGCCTCCGTCCTGGCCGAGGTGGTGCTGCACGTCGCCGTCGAGGGCGAGCGGGACCACGGCCTGCAGCGCCTGCTCCGGGCCGGGCTCGCCGCGCTCGCGACCGCGCCGGCCGAGCCCGACGTCTTCGTCGACGCGTTCCTGCTGCGGGCGGCCAGCGCCGTCGGGTTCCCGGTCCGCACGGGGAGCTGCGCCCGGTGCGACGCCCCCGGGCCGCACGCGCACCTCAGCGTCGTCGGTGGCGGGACGCTCTGCGGCGACTGCGCGGGGGAGGGGACGCAGCGGGTCGGCGCGGGCGTGGTGGCGGCCGTCCGGACCCTCGCCGACGACGGGGCGTGGCAGGCGCTGCCGGGGCTCGCCCGCGAGGCCGGGCCCGACCGCGTCCGGGCCGGCTCCTACGCCCGGGCCTACGCCGAGCACCATCTCGACCGCCGCCTGCGCAGCTACGACGCCGTCGAGCGGCCCGGCCCGGGCTCGCCGGAGGTGCGTGAGTAGCCTCGGCCCGTCGCGCGGAGGGTCCGGGGTGGTCGAGGTCGACCCGTCCGGCGTCCCGCGCCACGTCGCGATCATCATGGACGGCAACGGCCGGTGGGCCAACCGGCGCGGGCTGCGCCGGAACGCCGGGCACGAGGCCGGCGAGGAGGCGCTGTTCCGGACCGTCGAGGGCGCGCTGGCCCTGGGGATCCGGGACCTCACCGTGTACGCGTTCTCGACCGAGAACTGGCGGCGGTCTCCCGACGAGGTCCGCTTCCTCCTCGAGTTCAACCGCTCGCTGCTGCTCCGCCGCGTCGACGAGCTGATCGACCGCGACGTCCGCGTCCGGTTCATCGGTCGCCGCGGCCGGCCCGTGCCGCGCCGCCTCGTCGAGCTGATCGAGCGGACCGAGGACCGGACCGCGCACTGCCGGCGGATGACCCTGCGCATCGCGTTCAACTACGGCGCTCGCGCCGAGCTGGTCGACGCGGCCCGCCGCACGGCCGAGGACCTCGCGGCCGGTCGGCTGCGCCGCATCGACGAACGGGCGCTCGCGGCACGGCTCGACGATCCGCGGATGCCGGACGTCGATCTGATGATCCGGACCTCCGGCGAGCAGCGGGTCTCGAACTACCTCCTCTGGCAGGCCGCCTACGCCGAGCTCGTGTTCACCGACGTCCTCTGGCCCGACTTCGACGAGACCGAGCTGGCGCGGTGCGTCGCCGCCTACCAGGCGCGCGACCGGCGGTACGGCGGCGCCGAGGACCGTCCCGTCGGTCCGCCGGACGCACCGGCGTGAGCGGCGCCCGCGTCGCCGCCGTCTGCACCGGCGCCGCCCGCGCGCACGCCTTCGGGGACCGGACCGAGACGACGGCGATCGACAAGCGCCCCGTCGCGGGGCCCGTCGCCGTCGGTCCGGAGGGGCTGGACGGCGACGTCCAGGTCGACCGGCGGTTCCACGGCGGCGTCGACCGGGCCGTGTACGCCTACGCCGAGGAGGACGCCGACCACTGGGTCGGGGCGCTGCGCCGCGATCTTCCGGCGGGGACGTTCGGCGAGAACCTCCGGACCCGCGGGCTCGACGTCTCGGGTGCACGGGTCGGCGCGGTCTGGCGGACGGCCGGTGGCGTCGAGCTCGAGGTCTCGGGACCGCGGCTGCCCTGCCGCACGCTCCAGGGCTTCCTCGACGTCGCGGACATGATCCAGCGGTTCGTCGCGGCCGGACGACCCGGCGCGTACCTCCGCGTCCGCCGGCCGGGGGCGGTCCGGGCCGGTGAGCGACTGCGGGTGGTCGACGCCGGCGAGGGGCCGACGGTGGCCGAGGTGATGGCCTGGCGGCGCGGTCGGGTCACGACCGACCAGCTGCGCCGCCTGGTGGCCTGCGAGGCGCTCGTGCCCGACCTCCGGGACTGGGCGCGGGGGGCGCTCGCCGAACGGTGAGGGTCAGGTGCCCTTCGGGTGCCAGACGGTCTTCACGTCGCACCACGCCGTGATGCGGTCGACGCCCCGGGGCTCGGCCGTCCAGTCCGGCTCGGCCGCCGGTGCGGGGCGGACGCGCGTCACGTCCTCGGCGGCGAGCACCTCGAGGGCCGCCAGCTCCTCGACGGTGGCGCCGGCCATGCCGGTGAGGTCCAGCCCGTCGACGTCGAGGTGGCCGGCCAGCACCGGCGCGAGCTCGTCGCGCTGCCCCGTCAGCACGTTCACGACCCCGCCGGGGACGTCGGAGGTCGCGAGCACCTCGGCCAGGGTCACCGCCGGCAGCGGCCGGTCCTCGCTCGCGACGACGACCACGGCGTTCCCGGCGACGAGCGCCGGCGCGACGACAGAGGTCAGGCCCAGCAGCGCCGAGGCCCGCGGGGCGACGATCCCGACGACCCCGACCGGCTCGGGCGCCGAGAGGTTGAAGAACGGGCCCGCGACCGGGTTCACGCTGCCCGCGACCTGCGCGAACTTGTCGGTCCAGCCGGCGTACCAGACCCAGCGGTCGACGGCGGCGGCGACCTCCGCCGCGGCGGCCTCGGCGTCGCCGGTCGCCGCGGCGAGCTCGGCGGTGAACTGCGCCGCCCGGCCCTCGAGCATCTCGGCGACCCGGTACAGGACCTGACCGCGGTTGTACGCGGTCGCCCCGGCCCACCGCGGCTGCGCGGCGCGGGCCGCCACGACCGCGTCGCGGACGTCCTTGCGGCTGGCGCGGGCCGCGTTCGCGAGGAACGCGCCGTCGTGGCCGCGCACCTCGAGGGTCCGTCCCGATTCGGACCGCGGGAACGCCCCGCCGATGAACAGCTTGGACGTCCGCCGGACGTCGAGACGCTCGCTCATGCCCCACCCTCCCCGGCCGGCACGAGGTAGGCGGCGAGGCCCTGGCGGCCGCCCTCGCGCCCGAACCCGGACTCCTTCACGCCGCCGAACGGACTGGTCGGATCGAAGCGGTTGAACGTGTTCGCCCAGACGACGCCGGCCCGCAGGCGATCGGCCAGCCAGAGGATCCGTGAGCCCTTCTCGGTCCAGATGCCGGCCGACAGCCCGTACGGCGTGTTGTTCGCCTTCGCGACCGCCTCCTCGGGCGTCCGGAACGTCAGGACCGAGAGCACCGGGCCGAAGATCTCCTCCTGCGCGATGCGGGAGGACTGGGCGACCCCGGTGAACACGGTCGGCCGGAACCAGTGGCCGCGGTCCGGCAGGGTGCAGCCGGTGTCCCACCGCTCGGCCCCCTCGGCCTCGCCGGCGGCGGCCAGCTCGGTGATGCGGGCCAGCTGCGCCGCCGAGTTGACCGCCCCGACGTCCGTGTTCTTGTCGAGCGGATCGCCGAGGCGCAGCGTCGCCATGCGGTGCTGCAGGCGGGCGACCACGGCGTCGTGGACCGACTCCTCGACGAGCAGCCGCGAGCCGGCGCAGCAGACGTGGCCCTGGTTGAAGAAGATGCCGTCGACGATCCCCTCGATGGCCTGGTCCAGCGGCGCGTCGGCGAACACGATGTTCGCGGCCTTCCCGCCGAGCTCCAGCGTCAGGCGGCGTCCGGTCCCGGCCAGTGCGCGCTGGATGTCCTTCCCGACGGCGGTCGAGCCGGTGAACGCGACCTTGTCGACCCCGGGGTGGCGGACCAGCGCCGCGCCCGTGGCGCCGGCGCCGGTCACGATGTTCAGCACGCCCGGCGGGAGGTCGGCCTGCTCGCAGAGCTCCGCGAACCGCAGCGCCGTCAGCGGGGTCGTCTCGGCCGGCTTCAGCACGACCGTGTTCCCGGTGGCCAGCGCCGGGGCGACCTTCCAGGCCAGCATCAGCAGCGGGAAGTTCCAGGGGATGACCTGGCCGGCGACGCCGAGCGGCCGGGGTGCGGGGCCGAGTCCGGCCCAGTCCAGCTTGTCGGCCCAGCCGGCGTGGTGGAACAGGTGCGCGGCGGCGGTCGGGACGTCGAAGTCGCGGGTCTCGCGGATCGGCTTGCCGTTGTCGACCGTCTCGAGCACGGCGAACTCGCGGGCCCGCTCCTGGAGCAGCCGCGCCAGCCGGAACAGGTACTTCCCCCGCTCGCGCCCGGGCAGCGCCGACCAGGCCGGGAAGGCGTCCCGCGCGGCGGCGACGGCGCGGTCGACGTCGGCCGGCCCGGCGACGGCGACGTCGGCGAGGTGCTCCTCGGTCGCGGGGGAGTGCGTCGGCATCGTCGCGCCGTCGGCCGGCTCGACCCAGGCGCCGCCGATGAACAGCCGGCCCTGCGGCACGGTCCCGAGGCGGGCCAGTTCGCGGGCCTCCGGGGCCGGGGCGTACTCCCAGGCCGGGGCGCCGAGGTCGACGGCGTAGCGGGACACGGGCGTTCCTGTCAGTCGATCGGGACGCGGTCGGCGCTGCCGTACACGCCGGTCGTCAGCTTCTGCCGCTGCAGCAGCAGGTCGGTCAGCAGGCTCGAGGCACCGATCCGGAACCGGTCCGGCGTCAGCCAGGCCGGTCCGGCGATCTCGTTCACGACGACGAGGTACCGGACGGCCTCCTTCGTCGTCCGTACGCCGCCGGCGACCTTCACCCCGCGGGCCTCCCCGGTCAGCGCGGCGAAGTCCCGGACGGCCTCGAGCATCACGACCGCGACGGGGAGGGTCGCGTTCGTCGCCGTCTTCCCCGTCGACGTCTTGATCGTGTCGGCGCCGGCCACCAGCGCCAGCCAGGACGCCCGGCGGACGTGGTCGTAGGTCGCGAGCTCGCCCGTCTCGAGGATGACCTTCAGGTGCGCGTCACCGCAGGCCTCCTTCACCGCGACGATCTCGTCGAAGACCTTCGCGACGTCACCCGCGAGGAACGCGCCGCGGTCGATGACCATGTCGATCTCGTCGGCGCCGGCGGCGACCGCCTCGCTCGTGTCGGCGAGCTTCACCGCGAGGCTCGCGCGGCCCGACGGGAACGCGGTCGCGACCGAGGCGACGAGGACGTCGGTGCCGACCACCGCCTCGACGGCCGTGGCCACGAGGTCGGGGTAGACGCAGACGGCGGCGACCGACGGGACGCGGGGGTCGGCGGGGTCGGGGCGGACGGCGCGGGCGCAGAGGGACCGCACGCGGCGGGGGGTGTCCGCCCCCTCGAGGGTCGTGAGGTCCATCGTCCGGATCGCGAGGTCGATCGCGGCGGCCTTGCTCTCCCGCTTGATCGACCGCGTCGCCAGGGTCGCGGCCCGCTTCTCGACGCCCCAGGCGTCGACGCCGGGGAGCGCGTCGAGGAGCCGTCGCAGCGCGGCGGTCGACCGGGCCGCGTCGCGGGGGTCGACGTCCACCCCCGGCAGCGCCAGCGTCGATCCCACGATGACCTCCGGACCCGGGGCGGCGGGCGGGGTCAGGCCCCGGCGATCAGCCGCGCGGCGCGCTCGGGGTCGGGGAAGGAGGACTGGGCCCCGAGCCGGGTCACGCTGTCCGCCGCGCAGCGTAGGGCCGCGGCGAGGGCGGCCTCCTCGCCGTCCCCGGCGGCCAGCCGGGCCGCGAACGCACCGACGAACGCGTCGCCGGCCCCGGTGGTGTCCACGGCCGCGACCACCGGCGCGGGGCGCCGCAGGACGCGCCCGTCCGCACCGACCAGGGCGGCCCCGTCGGCACCGAGGGTGACGAGCAGTCGCACGCCGGCGTCCCGGGCGAACGCGGTCAGCACGGCGTCGGTCCCGGCGTCCGCCCCCGCGAGCGCCGCCAGCTCGCCCTCGTTCGGCACCAGCCACGTCGTCGCCGCGAGCAGCGCGTCGTCGAGCGCGGCGGCCGGCGCCGGGTTCAGGACGGTGGTGGCACCGCGGGCCCGGGCCGCGGCGAAACCGGCCGCCGTGGCGGCCTGGGGGACCTCGAGCTGCCCGACGACGACCGTCGCGGCGTCCCCGGCGACCGTCGCGGCGACGTGGTCCGGATCGAGCCGGTCGTTCGCCCCGGGGACGACGACGATGCGGTTGGTGCCGTCGTCCTCGACCCAGATCTGGGCGACGCCGCTGGCGACGTCCGCCGCCTCGGTGATCGCCGTCGCGTCGACGCCCCTCCGGGCCAGCTCGGCACGGGTCTGCGCCGCAT
This sequence comes from Actinomycetota bacterium, assembly GCA_017852335.1. Lineage (GTDB taxonomy): Bacteria > Actinomycetota > Nitriliruptoria > Nitriliruptorales > Nitriliruptoraceae > CSBr16-57R1. The sequence continues at coordinate 16,234 of JAFMLG010000028.1, forward strand.
GGGCGTCCGCCCCGAGGCAGGCGACGAACGCGACGTCGGCGCCGGCCAGGCGGGCCATCACGGCCTGGTTCGCGCCCTTCCCGCCGAAGTGCGTCGAGAACCGCCGTCCGAGCAGGGTCTCGCCCGCGGCGGGCGCCCGGCTCGTCTCGACGACGAGGTCGACGTTCGCGCTGCCGACGACGAGGACACGGGGCTCAGCCACGGGCCGGCCGTCCCACCAGCGCGGTCTGCCGACTGAGCGCGACCAGTCGACCGTCGGCGTCCCAGACGTCGCCGTCCTCCTCGAACGTCCCGGTGGTCAGCGCCCGCGTCGTGAACCGCGTCGCCAGCCACCCGGGCGCCGGTCGCGCCCGGAGCTGGACGGTCAGCTCGATGGTCGGCGCCCAGGCGGCCGAGGCGGCGCGGAGGTCGAACACCGCCGGGGGGTAGGCGTCGGCGACGAACAGCAGGCCGAGCGTGTCGACCGCGTCGGCGTCGTCCCACCGGCACCAGCCGCCGGTCACCCCGGCGTCGGTCGCCCGACCGACGGCCCACCCGAGGTGCTCCAGGGGCATGCGGTGCCGGAGGCGGTGGAAGATCTCGGGGGCGGTGAACCCGGGGGCCTCGGTCGGCGCGTCCTCGAGCCCGTCGACCGGCGGCCACGGCGGCGGGGTCAGCCGGACGTCGGTCGGTCCGTCGGCGGCGTCGAGGTCCCCGAACGCGCCGAGGACGCGGACGACCTCGCGGCCGTCCTGGACCAGCCGGGCCTGCACGGTCCGCGAGCGCCGGCCGTCCCGGACCAGCTCGGTCTCGATCACGGCCGGGGCGACGGCCGCGGGGGCGAGGAAGTGGGCGGTCACCGTCAGCGGGTCGGGGCGCTCGGCCCGCTCCGCCATCGCCCGGGCGACGAGCGCAAGCAGGTACCCGCCGTTCGGTGCGGCGTCGTCGGTCACGCGCCAGCCGGGCCGGACCGCGGTCGTGAACCGGTCCGCGTCGGTCCGCGTCACGGCGGTGTCGGCCTCGAAGCGGCTCGTCACGCGGACCCCCGGCGCACCGGTCCGGACGACCGCCGCGGCTAGCATCCTACGAGCCTCGGTGCCGCGGCCCGGGTCCCGACCCGCCGTCGCCGCGCCACCGTCACGACCCGCCCCCGTCCGAGGACGCCGCCGCCGTGCCCGACGCCCCCACCGCCGACGCCGAGGGCCTCGCCCCGAGCGTCGAGGTCACGCTCCCGACGCTCGTCGAGCTGTGCAAGAAGCGCGGCCTGATCTTCCCGTCCTCCGAGATCTACGGCGGGTTCCGCTCGACCTGGGACTACGGCCCGCTCGGCGTCGAGCTGAAGGAGAACGTCAAGCGGCAGTGGTGGCGGGCGATGGTGCAGCTCCGCGACGACGTCGTCGGGCTCGACGCCTCCATCCTGATGCACCCGAAGGTCTGGGAGGCCTCGGGTCACGTCGCGAACTTCTCGGACCCGCTCGTCGAGTGCATGAAGTGCCACAAGCGGTTCCGGCAGGACCACCTCGAGGAGCAGGTCGCGGCCGGGACGCTCGAGCGCATGGCCTGCCCCGAGTGCGGCGGCGCCTTCACCGAGCCGAAGCAGTTCAACCTGATGTTCAAGACGTTCGCGGGTCCGGTCGAGGATGAGAACGCGGTCGTGTGGCTGCGGCCCGAGACCGCGCAGGGCATGTTCGTGGACTTCGCGACGGTCCAGCGGACCAGCCGCCTGAAGGTCCCGTTCGGCATCGCGCAGATGGGCAAGTCGTTCCGGAACGAGATCACCCCGGGGAACTTCGTGTTCCGCACGCGCGAGTTCGAGCAGATGGAGATGGAGTTCTTCGTCGTCCCCGGGACCGACGAGGAGTGGCACCAGTACTGGATCGACGCCCGCCGCGCCTGGTACGAGGGGCTCGGGATCCGGCCCGAGAACCTCCGGATCCGCGAGCACGCCGCCGACGAGCTGTCCCACTACGCGAAGCGGACGGTCGACCTCGAGTTCTTCTTCCCCGACGCGTCGATGGGGTGGTCGGAGCTCGAGGGCATCGCGAACCGGACCGACTTCGACCTCAAGGCGCACGAGGCCGCGAGCGGGCAGGACCTCAGCTACTTCGACCCGGCGACCGAGCAGCGGTACCACCCCTTCGTCATCGAGCCGGCCGCCGGCGCGACCCGTGCGACGCTGGCCTTCCTGTACGACGCGTACCGGGTCGAGAAGGCCCCCGACGCGAAGGGCGAGGAGCAGGAGCGCGTCGTGCTCCGGCTCGACCCGCGCCTGGCGCCGTACCAGGTCGCGGTGCTGCCGCTCTCGAAGAAGCCCGAGCTGACCGCCGTCTCGCGCGAGCTGTTCGACGTCCTGAAGGTCGACTGGATGGTCGAGCACGACGAGACCCAGTCGATCGGGCGGCGGTACCGCCGTCAGGACGAGATCGGCACGCCGGCCTGCGTCACCGTGGACTTCGAGACGCTCGAGGACCGTTCGGTCACCGTCCGCGACCGCGACACGATGTCGCAGGAGCGTGTCTCGATCGACCGGCTGCCCGGGTACCTCGGCGAGCGGATCCCGCGCCGCTGACGCTCAGCCCCGGCGGTCCCGGACGGCGACCTCGAGCGCGGCGACCCGATCGGTCAGCGCCCGGACGGCCCGCATCAGCGTCGCGGTGCCGACCAGCACCGCCGCGACCGCCAGCGTCGTCGTCCAGACCACCAGCGCCGCCGGGACGTCCCCGTCGCGCAGCGCCAGCGTCCCGCCACCGGTCCCCGCCACGGCCACGGCGTACGCCATGATCCGTGCGGCCCGCGACGCGACCGCCAGCTCGCGGGCGGGGCCGGGCGTCGCGTCGGACGCGGGACCGGGGGTGGACGGCGGTTCGGACATGCGCCGAGCGTAGGCTCGGGGCTCGGTCGGGACCGGAGCGAACCGTGAGCGACGTGCCCGCGGTCGTGGCGCTGGACGGTCCCGTCCGGCCGTACGCGTGGGGTTCGCGGACGCTCCTGGCGGAGCTCCGCGGGACGCCGCCGGCCGACGGGCCGGAGGCCGAGGTCTGGTTCGGGGCCCACCCGTCGGCGCCGGCGCTGGCCCGCCTGCCGTGCGGTCCGCGGCCGCTCGGGGGCCCGGGGCTGCCGGCCCCGCGCTTCCTCCTGAAGCTCCTCGCCGCCGGTGCGCCCCTCTCGATCCAGCTGCACCCCGACCGCGAGGCCGCCGCCGCCGGGTTCGCCGCCGAGGACGCCGCCGGCGTCCCGCGTGACGCCGCCCACCGGACCTACCGCGATCCGTACGACAAGCCCGAGCTGCTGCGCGCGCTGACGCCGATGCGGCTGCTGGTCGGCGCACGGCCCGACGCCGAGGCCCTCGCCGTCGTCGACGCGCTGCTGCCGGGGCACGCGGACGTCCGGGCCGCCGTCGCCGACGGGCTCCGCGCGGCCGTCGCCGTCCTCCTCGACGCCCGGCCCGAGGTCACCGACGCGCGGCTCGCGACGCTCCGGACCGTCGTCGCCGCTCCGGACGCGGACGATGCCGCTCCCGCCGGGGCGGTCGCCGTCGTCCGCGAGCTGCTCGCCCACCATCCGGCCGACCCCGGGGTCCTCGTCGGGGCGCTCCTGCGGCCCGTCGACCTCGCGCCGGGCGGGGCGGTGTTCGTCCCGGCGGGCCTGCCGCACGCCTATCTGTCCGGGCTCGGCGTCGAGGTGATGCGCGCCTCGGACAACGTCGTCCGCGGCGGGCTGACGTCGAAGCACGTCGACGTCGCCGCGCTCGTCCGCCTGCTCGACCCCGCGCCGTACGAGGCCCGGGTCGCGACCGTCGCCGTGGACGGCTGGCGGCGCCACGACGCCCCGACCGACGCGTTCGAGCTGCGCGAGGCGGAGGGGGACGGTCCGCGGGACCTGCCCGCCGCAGCCGGGCCGCGGATCGTGCTCTGCGCCGGAGGCGCGGCCTCGGTCGCCGCGGAGGGGGACAGCGTCGCCCTGCGTCCGGGGACGGCCGCGTACGTGCGGCCGGGGGTGGACGTCGTCGTCGCCGCCCATGGCCTCGTCCTGGCCGCGGCCTGAGGTCGGCCGCCGCGGGGACCGTCCGGTCCCGGCCCGCCGTCGGCGTCAGGCCGTCGGCGCCGGCACGTCCGGCAGCGGGTGGGGGAGGCCGCACCACCGCGTGAACGCCAGCGCGGCGGCGTCGCCGGCCGCGGGATCCACCGCCAGGCGGAGCCGCGGCCGGGGCGGGTCGAGCACGATGCGGCGCTCGATCAGCCGGGCCCCGCGTGCCAGGGTCGCGGTCACGGTCGCCCCCGACCCGCGGGCCCGGAGGTACGCCGGCAGGTCGTCGGCGCCGAGCGTCTCGCCGTCGAGGGCGAGCAGGCGGTCGCCCCCGCTGACGCCGGCCCGCCAGGCCGCGCCGCCGCGCAGGGCCGTGCGGACCGCGACGCCGGTCTCGGCGGGTCCGACGACGAGGCCCAGCTCGGGGACGTCGGCCGGACCGTCCTCCTGGAGCGTCAGGCCGACGGCGCCGAGCAGGGGCGCGACGTCGGGACGGATCGGGCGATCGACCAGCTCGTCGCACCGGCGAGCGAGGTCGTCGTCCCCGACCCGGGCCAGCGCGGCGAGGACGTCGTCCTCGGTGAATCCGACGCGGCGGGCGTCCGGGTCGCGGCCGTGCCGGACCCAGAGGTCGCGGAGCACCCCGTCCAGCCCCGGACCCTCCGGGTCGGCGGCGCGGAGCCGCAGGTCCAGCTCGAACGCGACCAGCGCGCCGTGGCCGTAGTAGTCGGTCCCGGCGTTCGGGGTGTTCTCGTCCCGCCGGTAGTGCTTCGTCCACGCGGTGCGCGACGCGTCGCGGAGCGACTGCAGGTCGGCGCCCGGCGTGCGGTCGACGGCGTCGCGCAGCGCGTCCAGTCCCACGAGGAGGTCGGCGACGCCCCAGACGCCGGCGCGGGCCGGCAGCACCCGGTCGTAGTACGACGTCCAGCCCTCGGCGACCCAGAGCGACGGCGTCAGGACCGGCCGGTCGAGCGGCGGGTCGACCAGCGCGGCGGGGATCAGCCGGCGGACGTTCCAGAGATGGAGGTGCTCGTGGGACAGGAGGCCGAGGAGGCGCCGCCGCCGGGCCGGGTCGCCGTCCGCGTGGGGCGGGAACGAGACGACGCAGCCGTCGCGGTGCTCGAGGCCACCGCCCTGGCCCTCGACCGCGATCACCGTGTACCGCGGGGTCGGGAGGTCGCCGTCGAAGAGGTCGACGGCCGCCTCGGCCAGTCGTCCGAGGTCGGCGGCCAGCCGGTCGACGTCGAGCCCGGCGCCGTGACCGGCCCAGACGACGCGGTGCTCGACGCCGCGGACGTCGACGGTCGCCGTGCGGTGCGGACCGACCTCGAAGGCGGCGTCGACGAGGTGCGCGTGGTCGTCCGCCACGTACGGGCCGGAGCCCGCCCCCGGGAGCAGCGCGACGACGTCGTCGACGCCGGGGATCGTCACGTGGTGTGGACGGTGGCGGGCCGGCTCGAAGGCCGGGAACGTCGCCGCCCCGACGAGCAGCGCGTGACGGTCGTCGACGTGGTTCGTCCGCACGCCGAGGTCGTGCGCGTACCACTCGAGGTCGATCGTGACGGGCCCGACGACCGGCGGGAGCTCCCAGGCGCTGACGTCGGTCTGCACGAGGGGGAGGGGGTCGCCGTCGGCGTCGCGGGCGACGACGCGCTGCAGGTGGTGCACGTAGTCCCGGACGACGTAGCTGCCCGGCGTCCAGGTGGCGACGACCAGCCGGCCGCCGTCGCCCGTCGCGTCGCCCGGGACCGTCATCCGGACCGCGACGAGGTGCTGCTCGCGGGCGTCGAGGTCGACGGCGTAGGTGACCGGCTCCACGCGCCCCCCGTCGGCCCGCCGCACCGGGTCGCGCCGGGCGGCACCGTCGAGGCTACTGACGCCACCGGTAGCCTCGTCCGGACGCGTGCGTCGCGGAGGTCCCCCGACCCGGCGCCGCGGGAGGGAGCCGTCGATGCCGGGACTGCCGCTGGCCGACCGCCACGAGACGATCCTCCCACCGGTGACCGACGAGGTGCGCGAGGCGTTCCGCGCCGCGCTGACGCTGGACCGCGGGGCGAGGAAGATCGCCGTCGGCGAGCTCGTCGCCGAGCACCCGACCTACCTCGAGGGCTGGGCCGAGCTCTCGACCCTGGCCGGCGAGCCGATCGAGGCGTACGCCTACGCCAGGGTCGGCTACCACCGCGGGCTCGACGCGCTGCGGGGCAACGGCTGGGGCGGCAGCGGGCTGGTGCGGTGGTCGGTCGCGTCGAACCGCCCGTTCCTGACCTGCCTCGTCCGGCTCCGCGAGTCGGCCCGCGCCATCGGCGAGACCGCGGAGGTGACCCGGATCGACGCGTTCCTCCGCGACCTCGACCCGGACTGGGACGACGCGTACCTGCCGGTCTGACGGCGCGACGGGGGAGCGGATGGCGGGACGGATCGTCCGCGAGGACGTCGAGGCCCTGCGGGCCCAGGCCGACATCGTCGCCGTCGTCGGGGACTACACGCAGCTGCGTCGCGCGGGGAAGTCGTGGAAGGGGCTCTGCCCGTTCCACACCGAGCGGACGCCGTCGTTCACCTGCACGCCGGACGGCAACTTCTTCCACTGCTTCGGCTGCGGCGCGAGCGGCGACGTCTACGACTTCCTCCAGCGCGTCGAGGGGCTCGACTTCCCGGAGTCCGTCGAGGCGCTGGCCCGCCGCACCGGGTTCCCGCTGCGCTACGAGCAGCTCTCGGCCCGCGACCGTCAGGCGGTCGGGGAGCGGTCCAGGCTGGTCGAGGTCACTCGCCTCGCGCGCGAGCACTACGTCGCCCGCCTCCTCGGCGAGGAGGGGACCGCGGCCCGGACCTACCTGAAGGAGCGGGGCTTCGGTCGGCCCGAGGCCGACGCGTTCGCGCTCGGGTACGCGACCGAGGCCTGGGATGACCTCTCGCGGGCGCTGACCGGTGCGGGGGTCGCGGCCGAGGACCTCGTGAAGGTCGGGCTGAGCGTGCGCAACGACCGGGGCGGGCTCCGCGACCGGTTCCGGGCCCGCGTCGTGTTCCCGATCATGGACGCGCGCGGGGACGTGATCGGGTTCGGCGGCCGAATCCTGCCGGGGATCGACCACGGCGACTTCGAACCGCCGAAGTACCTGAACTCGCCCGAGACCCCGCTGTACCGGAAGTCCCGCGTCCTGTACGGGGTCCCGCAGGCGCGGCAGGCGATCGTCGCGCGCGGTCGGGTGCTGGTCTGCGAGGGCTACACCGACGTCATCGCGCTGCACCAGGCCGGGTTCGCGAACGCGGTCGCGACCTGCGGGACCGCCGTCGGCGCGGAGCACCTCCGCGCGCTGGCGCGGTACGCGCCCGAGGTCGTGCTGGCCTTCGACGCGGACCGGGCCGGGATCCAGGCCGCGGAGCGCGCCTGGGAGGCCGCGCGGGAGGTCGCGGCCGGCGGCTCGACGCCGCTGCACCTCAGCGTCCTGCCGCTCCCGACCGGCCGCGATCCGGCGGACCTCGCCCGCGAGGGCGGGGCCGAGGGCGTCGAGGCCGCCGTCGCCGCCGCGCAGCCGGTGGTGCCGTTCCTGCTCCGGGCGCGCCTGGCCGACGCCGACCTCGCGACCGACCAGGGGCGGACCGCGGCCCTGCGCGCCGCGCTCGAGGTGCTCGGGCGCGAGCCGGACGCCGACCTCCGCCGCGTCTGGGCCCGCGACGAGATCGCCCGGCCGCTGGGGGTGGCCTACGACTTCGTCGTGGCGACCGCCGGCCGCATGGGCGTGACCCTCGACGCCGTCGCGGGGGTCGCGGCCCGGCGGCGCGATCCGGCCGCCCGCGGCGCCGTCGCGGTCGACGCCCGGGGCGCCGCGACCGCCGAGGTCCGCCTGGAGC
>JAFMLG010000069.1 GCA_017852335.1 Actinomycetota bacterium
TCCCGATCTTCCTGAGCGTGGGCTACTCGTCCTGCCACTGGTGTCACGTGATGGCCCACGAGTCGTTCGAGGACGAGGCGATCGCCGCCGAGCTGAACGCCCGGTTCGTGAACGTCAAGGTCGACCGCGAGGAGCGGCCCGACGTCGACGCCGTCTACATGAAGGCGGTGCAGGGCATGACCGGCCGGGGCGGCTGGCCGATGAGCGTGTTCCTCACGCCCGACGGCGAGCCGTTCCTGGCCGGCACCTACTTCCCCCCTGACGACCGCCATGGCGTCCCGTCGTTCCGCCGGGTCCTGACCGGCGTCAGCGAGACGTGGCGCGACCGGCGCGACGAGGTCGTCGCCTCGGCCGGGTCGATCGCCGCCTCCATCGCGACGTCCGACGCCCTCGAGGTCGCCGACGCCCTCGACGCCGCCGGGGTGACCCGCGATGCGGCGGACCTCCTCCTGCAGCGGGCCTGGGACCGCGAGCTCGGCGGGTTCGGCCGGGCTCCGAAGTTCCCGCAGGCGATGACGATCGCCTGGCTGATCGCCCGCCACGACCGGACGGGTGAGGACCTGCCGTTGCGGGCGGCCGCCCAGGCCCTCGACGCGATGGCCCGCGGCGGCATCAACGACGTGGTCGGTGGCGGCTTCGCGCGGTACTCGACCGACGCCCGGTGGCTCGTGCCGCACTTCGAGAAGATGCTGTACGACAACGCGCTGCTGGTACCGGCGTTCGCTGCCGCCGCGGCCCGGACCGGCGAGCGCGGACTCGTCGTGCCGGTCCTCGAGACCGTCGAGGCGCTGCTCACGTCGTTCTCGACGCCCGACGGGACCTTCGTCGCGGCGTTCGACGCCGACACGGCGGGGGAGGAGGGCCTGACCTACGTCTGGACCGACGCCGAGCTGCGCGAGGTCGTCGCCGCGGCCGGTCACGACCCCGACCGCTTCGCCCGCTTCCTCGGCGTCACGCCGGCCGGGAACTGGCACGAGGGCGGCCCGGGCGTCAACGTCCTGCACCATCCGGCGCCGCTCGCCGAGTTCGCGGCCGCCGAGGGGCTCGACGAGTCCGCGTTCACGGCCGACTGGCGGCAGGTCCGGGCCGCGCTGCGTGCGCGCCGTGACACGAGGCCGCAGCCCGGCGTCGACGACAAGGTCCTGACCGACTGGAACGCCCTCGCGATCGTCGGGCTGGTCCGCGCCGGTCGCGCCCTCGGCCGGGCCGACTGGATCGACGCGGCCGCCCGTGCCGCCGATGCGCTCCACGCGACCGCCGTCGGCGCCGCACCCGACGGCACGGTGCGTGTCCGGCACACCGCCGGCGTCGACGGGTTCCTCGAGGACCATGCCGGGCTGGCGCTGGCCGAGCTCGAGCTCCTCGCGGCGACCGGCCAGCAGCACCGCTTCGGGCGGGCGCTCGCGCTCGCGACCGCCGCCGACGCGCGGTTCGCCGACCCAGCCGGCGGCTGGTTCCAGACCGCGGCCGACGGCGAGCGGCTGATCGCCCGGCCGAAGGAGACCTGGGACAACGCCACGCCGGCCGGCAGCGGCGTGATGGCCGAGGTCTGCCGCCGCCTGTACGCGCTGACCGGTGACGGGACGTGGTGGGACCGGGCCGACCGGACGCTCCGGGCCTTCGCCGACTCCGCCCGCCGCATGCCGACCGGGTACGGCAACGTCCTGCGGCAGCTCGAGGAGGAGGCGGCCGGCCACGTGGAGGTCGTCATCGTCGGTGCGCCGGGTGTCGCGCGCGACCGTCTGGAGCGGGCCGCCCTCGACGCCCACCACCCGGGGGCGCTCGTCGTCGTCGCCCCGCCGGACCACGGGGACCGGATCCCGCTGCTCGCGCACCGCGACGAGGTCGACGGCCGTCCCGCCGCCTACGTCTGCCGGGACATGGTCTGCGAGCGGCCTGTCACCGAGCCCGACGAGCTGTCGGCGCTGCTCGCCGCGGCGGTCGCGGAGGTGCGGCGGGCGGCGCTGCCCGGCTGACCCCGCTCCGCCGATCCCGTTCGGCCGACCCCGTTCGCCGACCCTGTTCGCCGGCCCGGGCCGCCGCGCGACGACGCGCCTACGCTGACCGCATGTCCACCTCCCCGCTCGGCGACCTCGGCGCGCGCAGCCCCCGCTGGGCCGGCCTGCGCAGCGGCGTCGTCGACGTCCGCGGGACCGACGTCCACCTCGTCACCAACGGGATCGACGCGCAGGACTCCCCGGCGACGCCCCACCTGTTCGTCCACGGGCTCGGGGGCAGCGCCACCAACTGGTTCGACGTGATGCCGGACCTCGGCGCCGACCGGGCCGTGCTCGCGATGGACCTGCCCGGGTTCGGGCGGACCGTCCCGCCACGGACCAGCGCCGCCCGGGTCCGGGCCAACGCCCGGTTCCTCCCGGCGCTGCTCGACGCGCTCGGACTCGAACGGGTCGTGCTGCACGGCAACTCGATGGGCGGGCTGATCTCGGTGCTGGCCGCGCCGCTGATGGCCGAGCGCATCGAGGCGGTCGTCCTGGCCGCGCCCGCGCTGCCCTCCGCCCGGTCGGACCTGACGCACCTCGGTCCGGAGATGCTCAAGCGGTTCGCGCCGATGGCCATCCCCGGCGTCGGCACGACGCTGCTGCGGACCATGTGGTCGCGGATGGACGTCGACCGGCTCATCGCGGACGCGACCGCGATGAACTGGCACGACCCGGACCGCATCCGGCCGGACGTCGCGGCGCTGATGCGCGAGAACATGACGTTCGCGAAGCAGCAGCTCTGGCGGGTCGAGGCGCTCGGGTACGCGACCGAGTCGCTCGTCTCGTCGCTGCTGGCCGCGCGGGAGGTCACCGACGCGATCATGGGCATGACCCACCGCACCCTGGTCGTCTGGGGCGACGGCGATCGGCTCGTCAGCCGGCTCGTCATCCAGCACCTCGTCGACCTCCGTCCCGACTGGCGGGTCGCGGTGCTGCCCGACGTCGGGCACGTCGCCCAGATGGAGACCCCCGAGCGCTACGTCGCGGTGGTCGAGCGGTGGCTCGCCGACGGACGGGTGGACACGGGCGCCGGCGACGCCGTGCCGTGGGCCGAGTGGGTCGCCGGTCCGGGGGCGGACGCCGCGGGGCCCTCCGAGGTCGCCTCGGTCGCCTGAGGGCGGTGGATCAGCCGAGCGCCCGATCCGCGACGAACGCCAGCACGATCACGCCCGTCGTCCGCAGCTCGGAGCGGTGGATCCGGCGGGTGAGCTCGTCGCGGAGGTCGTCGGAGGCCTTCGTGATCCGCGCCCCGACGCGGTCCTCCAGCGGCTTCAGCCGGCCCGCCACCTCCCGGATCTCGCCGCGGAGTCCGGTCTCGAGGTTCTGCATGTCGCCGCGGAGTCCGGTCTCGACGCGTGCCAGGTCACCTCGGGTCGCATCCGCGAGGTGCTCGACGTCCTGACGGGTCGCGATCTCGGTGTTCGACGGAGGGAGTGCCGCCATCAGCGCGTCGCCCTCCTCGTCCCCGAGCGCCGTCCGAGCCGCCGTGTGCAGGGCGAGTCGCTGCGGTTCGGTGATGCTCATCGTCCCCTCCGAGGATCCGGGGCGCAAGGATTCCCTCGGGAGCGCGCTGCGGGAGGTCGGATCCCGGGCCTGTGGATGAGGGGCCGGCCGGAATGGGACGCGGTCGGGACGCGACCCGGCCCCGTCCGAGTCCCCCTCAGGTCCGCCGCACGAACCGCAGCCCTGAGGTGCCGGTGACGCGGCCGACCGTCCCCGCCCGGACCAGTGTCGAGAGCGTCCCGCGTGCCGCGTCGACCGCCACGCCGAGGGCATCGGCCGCATCGGTCAGCGTGAAGGCGTCGCCGAGGGACGTCGGGACCCCCGCCGTGCCGACGCGGTCACCCGGGCCCGCCGCCTCGATCCCGTCGAGCGCCCGCCGCACCGCCTCGCCGACCGCCTCGGCCCACCGCTCGACCCACAGCGTCGCGTCGCCGCGCCGCGCGCTGGCGGCGACCCCGTCGAGGTAGCCGAGCGGATCGTCGGCCAGCACCGGCTCGACCGCGACGAGCCCGGCGACGTCCGTGCCGTCCGCCCGCAGCGCCAGCCGTGCCGCCGCCCGGGCCAGCCGGCCGCCGGCGGCGTCGAACGGATGGTGGCGGAGCAGCTCGAGGTGCAGCAGCCCCGCGCGGACCAGCGCCGGACCCCGCGCCGCCACCCCCGGCCCGGCGAGATGACGCAGCAGCGCGTCCCAGGCGTCGGGCAGCAGCG
>JAFMLG010000070.1 GCA_017852335.1 Actinomycetota bacterium
TCGGGCCGGACCCGGAGGCCGCGCTGCTGGCGCGGACGGCCGCGGTGCTGGCGGAGGGGGCCGGGCTCCCCGTGGCGCTCGTCCCGCTGGCCGAGGTGCGCGGCGAGCGCCAGGCCGTCGAGCTCGGCGACGCCGACCTGCTGATCGCCTACTCCGGGCAGGCCTGGCTGGAGGTGCTGGGCCGGCCGGACCCGCCGGGCGATCCGGCGGCCGGGCTGCTCGAGGTCGCGGCCGACGACCTCGCCCGCGGCCTGGTCTGGCTGGTCCCGCCGGTCGGGGAGGGGCCGGAGGAGCCGCCGGCCAACGCGACCTTCGCGCTGTTCGTCGCCGGCCCGCCGGCCGTCGACGCCGACCTCCGGACGGTGTCGGGGCTGGCCCTGCGGCTCGGCGAGCGGCCGGAGGCGTCCCTCTGCGTGGACGAGGAGTTCGCCGCGCGGCCCGACGGGCTCGGGGCGCTGCTCGCGGCGTACGGCGTCCGCCGGGACCGGCCCTTCCTCGCGGCCGGTCCGGCCCGGGCGGTGCGGGGGGTGGTCGCCCGGGACTGCCTGGCCGGCCTGACGCACGCGACCGACGGGCGGGCCTGGGCGGCCGGCCTGCAGCCGCTCGTCGACGACCTCCGCTTCTTCTTCGCGCTGGTCCCGGTCCCCGTCGTCCGGTCCGAGGCGCTGGCGGTGCACCCCGGGCTGCGGTCGGCCCTGGCGCCGCTCCGCCGGCTCTCCACCGCGACCCTCGGACGGGCGAACGCCCGGGTCGTCCGCGGGGAGGACGTCGCGGTGGTCGCGGCCGACCTCGCCGCGACCCTGCGGGGTGGGGCGCCGACGGCCCCCTGACGGCCCCCACGGCCCGTCGGGCGGCCCCGCCGTCCGCGCCGCGCACGTCGTCGCGGTCCCGGCTTGACGGGTCGCGGTCGGGCTCCGTACGGTCCCCGAATCGAACAGATGTTCGACCGCTCGCGCGCATCGTGCCCCCTCCGCGCCGGACGGTCGTCGGGACACGGACACGGCATGGACGCGCGATGAGGCGGTACCGGGAGGTCCTGGAGGAGGTCGAGGTCGCCGACGGGGCGCCGGCGGGGTTCCGCTGGCGCGGCCGCCGGTACCGGGTGCTGCAGGTGCTGGGCCACTGGCACGAGGAGGCCGGCTGGTGGCGGCTCCCGGACGGCGCGACCCGGCAGCTCGAGCGCAGCGACCTCTGGCGGGTCGAGGCCGGGCCGGACGGCGGCGTCTACGAGCTGGTGCGGCGCGGACCCCGCTGGCGGCTCGATCGCGTCTGGGACTGAGGTGGCGCGGTCGTCCACCGGACCGCCGCGGTTCGCCCACCTCGCCGCCCGCTCCACCTTCTCGCTGCGCGACGGCACGATCCCGCCGGAGCGTCTCGCCGCGGCCGCGGCCGCGGCCGGGATGACCCACGTCGCGCTCACGGACCGCGACGGCGTCGGCGGGGCGGTCCGGTTCGTCCGGGCCGCCGAGGGGGCGGGCGTCGTCCCGGTCCTCGGCGTCGACCTCGCCGTCCGGACCGGGGCGACCGGGGGCGACGACGCGGTCGTGCCCGATCACCGGCCCGGCCCCGCGGTCGGCGGCCGTCGGCGGGCGCCGGACCTGCCGCGGGTCGTGCTGCTCGCGCGGGACGCCGACGGCTTCGCCGACCTCTGTCGCGCGACGACGCGGGCGCATGCGAACGACCGCGCGGTCCCGCACCTGCGCGCCGAGGACCTCGGGCTGCTCGCCACCTCGGGTCGGGTCGTCGCCGTCCTCGGTCCGGACGCGCCCGTCGGACGGCTGCTCGCCCGCGGCCGTCCCGACGCCGCCGCGGCCGAGCTCGCGCGGTGGCGCGACCTGCTCGGTCCGGACGGCGCGGTGCTCGGCGTCCGCGACCACCGCGTCGCCCCGGGGGGGCGTCGCGTCCACGGGCGGCCCGACCCCGACGAGCCCGGTGACGACGCCCGCATCGCCCGCACGCTGGCGCTGGCCGCGCGGACCGGCGCGACCGCGGTCGCGGTGAACGACGTCCGGCACGAGCGGCCCGGGGACGCGGTCGTCGCCGACGTGCTGCGGTGCGTCCGCCTCGGCGTGCCCCTCGCGGACCGGCACGTGGGTCGGACCACCTCCGCCGCCCACCTCGCCGACCCCGCGACGATGGCCCGGCGGTTCCGCGAGCGGCCCGACCTGCTCGCGGCCGCGGCGGACCTCGCCGCGTCCTGCGCCCCGGCGCTGCCGGTCGGCGGGATCCGTGCGCCGCGCCTGACGGGCCTCGAGCCGGTCGCGGCGGCCCGGGCCCTGCGCGCCCGGGCCGAGGCGGGGCTGGTCCGGCGCCTCGGCCCGCCGACGACCGCCGCCGCGGAGCGGCTCGTGCGCGAGCTGGCCGCGATCGACGCGGCGGGACTGCACGACCTGTTCCTCGCCGTCGCCGACGTCGTCGCCGACGTCCGGGCGATGGGGATCCTCGTCGCCTGCCGCGGCTCGGCCGCGGGCAGCCTCGTCTGCTACGCGCTCGGGATCGGCGACGTCGACCCCGTCGCGCACGGGCTGTCGTTCGAGCGGTTCATGAACCCCTGGCGCGACGAGCTGCCCGACATCGACCTCGACGTCGAGTCCCACCGTCGCGAGGACGTGTACGACCGTGTGCTCGCGCGGTACGGGGCCGAGCGGGTCGCCTGCGTCGGGATGTACGAGACGTTCCAGGGTCGCTCGGCGGTCCGCGAGGTCGGGGCGGCGCTGGGGCTGCCGGCCGAGGAGGTCGCCCGCGTCGCGTCGCGCGTCCCGCACGTGCGGGCCCGGGACCTCCGGCGCGCGCTCGACCGCCTGCCCGAGCTCGCCGGCAGCCGCCTCGACGCGGGGGCGCTCGGGACGCTCCTGGACCTCGCGGCCCGGCTCGACGGGATGCCCCGTCACCTCGCGATGCACCCCTGCGGGATCCTGCTCTCGGACGACGGGCTGACGGGTCGGACGCCGCTGCAGCGCAGCGCCCACGGCTACCCGGTCAGCCAGCTCGACAAGGACGACGTCGCGGCGCTCGGATGGCTGAAGCTCGACGTGCTCGGCGTCCGGATGCTCTCGGCGATGCGGCACTGCGTCGACCTCGTGAACGGCGTGACGCGCGACCCCCGGGTGCCGCGGGCGCCGACGCGCGACCCCGCGACCGCCGGGGTCCCCGGCTGGACGGACGGCCGGTTCGACGTCGGGGCGATCCCCGACGACGACCCCGCGACCTACGACCTGATCCGCTCGACCCACTCGGTCGGCGTGTTCCAGATCGAGTCACCGGGTCAGCGCGAGCTGCTGGGGCGGCTGCAGCCGACGGGCATCGGCGACCTCGTCGCCGAGATCTCGCTGTTCCGGCCCGGGCCGATGCGTGCGGACATGGTCACGCCGTACGTCGCCCGCCGGCACGGCGAGGAACCGGTCGCGCACGCGCACCCGGTGCTGGCGCCGGTGCTCGACGAGACCTTCGGCGTCATCGTCTACCACGAGCAGGTGATGGGGGTCCTCGCCGCGCTGACCGGGTGCGACGCCGGGTACGCGGACCTGCTCCGCCGGCGCCTGGCCGATCCCGAGGGGGTCCGGCTGGTCCGGCGGTTCGTCCGCGACCGCGCCGCGGCCCGAGGGCTCCCGTCCGACGCGGTCGAGCGGGTCCTGGACGACGTCGCGTCGTTCGCGGCGTTCGGGTTCTGCAAGGCGCACGCGGCGGCGTTCGCGGTCCCGACCCAGCGCAGCGCGTTCCTGAAGGCGCACCTGCTCCCCGAGTTCATGGCCGGCCTGATCGCGCACGACCCCGGGATGTACCCGCGCCGGATGATCGTCGAGGAGTGCCGGCTCTGGGCGGTCCCGGTCCTCGGCCCCGACGTGCACGCCTCCGGGCGGGACGCCCACGTCGAGGTCCTCGACGGGGACGAGGCCGACGCCCTGCTCGGGCTGACCGCGGCCCGGGAGACCGCCGCCCGCGGCGGGGATCCGGCCCCGCTGCTGCCCGACGGCTGGTCCTGGCCGGTCGACGCCCCGCGACCGCTGCCGCCGACCGGGCGCGACGCCGGCGCGCGGCCGGACGGTCGGCGGTGGGCGGTCCGGCTGGGCCTCGACGCCGTCGGCGAGGTCGCGGGCGACGAGGTCGAGCGGCTCCTCGAGCTGCGGCCGTTCGTGGACCTCGCCGACCTCCGCGCCCGGGCCGGGCTGGCACGGCCGGGCGCGCTGGCGCTGGCCGCGGCCGG
>JAFMLG010000071.1 GCA_017852335.1 Actinomycetota bacterium
TCGCGGCCTCGAGCCGGGCCCGGGCCGGCGTGGCCGCGGTCGCGCCCCGGGGGCCGCGGGCCTGGGCGAGGTGGGTGATCGCGACCGCGAGGGCGTCGGTGACGTCGACCGGCCGCGGCGGCGCGTCCAGTCCGAGCTGCGCCGCGACGAGCCGTGCGACCGCGTCCTTCTCGGCCCGGCCGTCGCCGGCGACCGTCGCCTTCACCTCGTTGGGGCTGTAGGCGGTGACGGCGAGCCCGTGCTCGGCCGCGACGAGCAGCGCCACGCCGGCCGCCTGCCCGGTGGCCATCGCGGTCCGGGCGTTCCCGCTGAACAGGACGCGTTCGACCGCGACGCCGGTCGGCCGGAGCTCGCGGACGACCGCGTCCAGCTCGGCGCGGAGCCGCGCCAGCCGCTGCTCGACCGGCAGCTCGGGGGGCGTCCGGACGCACCGGGCCGCGACGAGGACCGGGCGATGGGCCGGCCCGCGCACCGCCCCGACCCCGCACCGGGTCAGACCGGGATCGATGCCCAGCACGAGCGCCGGCGTCGCGACCACGCGTCCCTCCGACCCGAACAGGTGTTCGCAGGGTAGTGGCGGCGTCCGCGGCGACCCCGGAGGCCGGCCGGCGCGGGCGGACCCGGCGCAGGTGGGCCCGGCACGGTCAGGTCCCGGCGGCGGCCAGCAGGTCGTCGTCGACGTCGAGGTTCGCGTGGACGTCCTGGACGTCGTCGAGGTCCTCGAGGGCGTCGAGCAGCCGCAGCACCCGGCCGACCTCGTCGGCCTCCTCCACCCGGACGGACGTCGAGGCGACCATCGTGGTCCCGGCCCCGGTCACCGGCAGCCCGGCCGCCTCGAGGGCGGCGCGGAGGGGGGCGACGTCCCCGGCCCCGCACCACGCGACCACCTCGTCACCGCCGTCCTCGACGTCCTCGAGCCCGTGGTCCAGCCCCGCCGCGAGGACGTCGTCCTCCCCCGCGCCGGCGGCGAGCAGCACCTGACCGCGCCGCGAGAACAGGAACCCGACGGCGCCGGGCTCGGCGAGGTTCCCGCCCGCGCGGGTGAACAGGCTGCGGACGTCGGAGGCGGTGCGGTTGCGGTTGTCGGTCAGGACCTCGACCAGGACGGCGACGCCGCCTGGGGCGTACCCCTCGTACGTCGCGGCCTCGTACCGCGCGCCGCCGTCGTCGAGCCCGGCGCCCCGGAGGCAGGCGCGCTCGATGTTGTCCTTCGGGACGTCGGCGTCGCGGGCCTTCTGCACCGCCAGCGCCAGCGACGGCGAGGTCGCCGGGTCGGCCGACGACGCCTCGCGGGCCGCGGACTCGATGGCGCGGATCAGCTTCGCGAACTGCTTCCCGCGCTTCTTGTCCTGGGCGGCCTTGCGGTGCTTGATGTTGGCCCACTTGCTGTGGCCCGCCATCGGTCCCTCCGTACGTCCGGATCGGCCGCGAGGCTACTGACGGGCCGCGGCGCGGACGGCGGCGACCAGCAGGGCGTGGACCCGGTGGTCGCCCGCGACCTCCGGGTGGAACGTCAGGCCGATCCGGTCCCCCTGCCGCACGGCGACCGGGGCGCCGTCGACCTCGGCGAGCACCTCGACCGCGGTCGGGTCCAGCACCGCGTCGACGACCGGGGCGCGGATGAACGCCGCGTCGACGGGCCCGTCGTCCACGCCGGCGACCTCGACGCGGGTGTCGAAGGAGTCGACCTGGCGGCCGTACGCGTTGCGCCGCGTCCGGATCGCGAGGCCGCCGGGCCGGGGCAGGTCCGCGTCGGGCGCCGTCAGCTCGTCGGAGAGCAGGATCAGCCCGGCGCAGGTCCCGAGGACGGGCAGCCCCGACGCGATGCGGTCGCGGAGGGGGGCGAGCAGCCCCCCGAGGCCGAGGAGGCGGGAGATCGTCGTCGACTCGCCGCCGGGCAGCACCAGGCCGTCGACCGTCGCCAGCGCGGCCGCGTCGCGGACCGGGACGGCCTCGGCCCCCGCGTCGGCGAGGGCCCGGGCGTGCTCGAGGACGTCGCCCTGGAGCGCCAGCACCCCGATCCGCGGGGCGTCCGCCGGGAGGACGGGGGAGGTGCCGGGTCCCCGCGCACCGACGGCGCGGCGCGGCGGGACCAGCGGCGCGCCGGGCAGGCGCGTCACCGCGTCACCAGCCGCGGGAGGCGTACCGCTCGGACGGCGCGAGCTGGTCCATGCCGATGCCGACCATCGCCTCGCCGAGCCCGCGCGAGACGCGGGCGACCACCGCGGGGTCCGCGAAGTGCGTCGTGGCCTCGACGATGGCCCGGGCCCGGAGGGCCGGGTCGCCGGACTTGAAGATGCCGGACCCGACGAAGACGCCGTCGGCGCCGAGCTGCATCATCATGGCCGCGTCGGCGGGCGTGGCGATGCCGCCGGCCGTGAACAGGACGACGGGCAGCCGACCGAGCTCGGCGACCTCGCGGACCAGGTCGATCGGGGCCGCGTGCTCCTTCGCGGCGGCGTACAGCCCCGCCTCGTCCAGCGTCGCGAGCCGGCGCACCTCGCCGGTGATGCTGCGCATGTGCCGCGTCGCCTCGACGACGTTGCCCGTGCCCGCCTCACCCTTCGAGCGGATCATCGCCGCGCCCTCGGAGATGCGGCGCAGCGCCTCGCCGAGGTTCGTGGCCCCGCAGACGAACGGGACCGTGAAGCCCCACTTGTCGATGTGGTGGGCCTCGTCGGCGGGCGTGAGCACCTCGGACTCGTCGATGTAGTCGACGTCGAGCGACTCGAGCACCTGGGCCTCGACGAAGTGGCCGATGCGGGCCTTCGCCATGACCGGGATCGAGACGGCGGCCTTGATGCCCTCGATCATCTCGGGGTCGCTCATGCGGGCGACCCCGCCGTCGCGTCGGATGTCCGCCGGGACCCGCTCGAGGGCCATGACGGCGACGGCCCCCGCCTCCTCGGCGACGCGGGCCTGCTCGGGCGTCACGACGTCCATGATGACGCCGCCCTTGAGCATGTCGGCGAGGCCGCGCTTCACGCGGGTCGTCCCGGTCGCGGCGCGCGCGTCGTCCGTCATCAGGACCTCCGGAGGGGTCGGGGCGGCCGGAGGGTACTGCCGACCCTCACTCCCCCACGGTCGGCATCCGGTCGGCACGCGGCAGGTGCAGCCACGTCGGGCCGGGCCGCAGGGGGAACGGGTCCCCGTCGGGGCCGAGGAGCAGCAGCGGGTCGGCCGCGGACGGCTTCACCCAGGTCGCGGCGTACCGCCGGCCGTCACGGAGGACCAGCGCCGGCGCGCCCCCGGTGGTCGCGTCGGTCTCGTCGTACCCGCTGATGCCGACGTAGTGGCGGGCGGCCAGCACGACGACGTTCGCCGCCCCGATCCGGCCGCGGCCGGTCACCTCGGACGGCTCGCCGTTCTGGTCCCGTCGGTACAGGCCGGCCCGGGCGTCGTAGGTCCATCCGGTCCGGTAGGCGGCGGACATCGGGACGACGATCGCGGCCCCGGGGTCCGGGCAGGACGGCGCCGTGGTCGCGCAGGCCAGCGCGCCGGCCGGGGGGACCTCCGTGAAGGTCCAGCCGATGTCGCGCAGCGGCCGGGCGCCCCGCGCGGCGGCGGCGTCCAGGGTCTCGGCGGTCCGGACGTAGAGGTCGTGGGGCGCGTCCCTGGCGGGATCGCGGAGGAACCCGGGATCGCCCTCGGTCAGGAGCACCGACGGGACCGTCGCGAGCAGCTCCCGGACCTCGGCGCGGGCGCCCGAGTACGCGAACCCCGACGCGCCGAGGCCGCCGAGCAGGTCGACGTCGACCGGCCGGGCCGAGCGGACCGGACCGGCGACCTCGGGAAGGGTCGAGTGGAACAGCGCGACGAACCGCGTGATGCCGCCCTCGACCAGCTCCTCCACGACGACGTCCGCGGTGTCGAGGCCGCTCTGCGGCCGGGCCCGTGGGGAGTTCTCGATCTTGACGACGAGCGCGGGTCGGTCGATCACGGCGCGGTCCACCGGGAGCCCGGTGAACGGCGAGCGGGGACGGGTGTCCTCGACGGGGTCCTCGGCCCCGCCCGACGGCGCGGCGGGTGCGGGCGCGGCCGGGGCGGCCGGGGCCGTCGTCGGCGCCGGTGCGTCCGCGGCGCAGGCGGCGAGGAGGAGCCCCGCGGCGAG
>JAFMLG010000029.1 GCA_017852335.1 Actinomycetota bacterium
CGACGGGGGGCCGCGATGGACCGCGTGACCGAGCTCTCCGGGCATCCGGTCGCGGGGACGGCGCTCGGGACGCTGCGCGACGCGCGGACGTCCCCGGCCGAGTTCCGCGCGCAGGCCCGTCGCCTCGGCTCGGTGCTCGCCCTCCACGCCGTCGCGGGCGTCCCGACGGTGGCCGGCACGACCACGACCCCGCTCGGACCGGCCCCGACGGTCGCCCCGGCCCCGCCGATCGTCGCGGTCCCGGTGCTCCGGGCCGGCCTCGGCCTCCTCGCCGGCGTCCACGACGCGCTGCCCGGGGCGCTGGTCGGGATGATCGGGCTGCAGCGGGACCCCGAGACCCTCCAGGCCCACCGCTACTACTTCAACGTCCCGCCGCTCGCGGGCGCGTGGGTGCTGGTGCTCGAGCCGATGCTCGCGACCGGCGGCTCGGCGGCCGACGCGGTCCGGGCCCTTGACGCCGAGGGGGCGGCGCACCTCGTGGTGCTGTCGGTCGTCGCGACCGCCGAGGGCGTCGAGCGCGTCCTCGCGGCCGATCCCCGCGTCCGCGTCGTCGTCGGCGCCGTCGACCCGGGGCTCGACGCGAACGGCTACATCGTCCCGGGCCTCGGCGACTTCGGCGACCGGTTGTTCGGCACGCCGCACTGAGGTCCGCGGCGCCCGTCGGGCGTCAGACCAGCAGGTCCGTCGCGTCGCCCGGCACGCGGTCGCCCTCCTCGATCACGAACTCCTCGACGGCGAAGAACGCCGCCGCGAGGTCCGCGAGGTTCAGGAAGAACGAGTCCGGCGACATCTGGCTGGCGTGGGCCCGCATCGCGGCCAGCTTCGTCGCGGCGTGCGCGGCGACGTCGATCCTCGTGGTGACCCCGGCGTCCGGCGTCCCGAAGCCGTCGGGACGCTCCTCGAACGGGGAGGGCTGCCCGGCGGCCGCCAGCGCCGCCCCCGCGGCGGCGATGCGGCCGTGGGAGATGGTGTGGACCGCCCGGCGGGCGACGCGCCACGGCGCGCCGTCGAGGGGCGCGGCGGGGTCGGCGGCCAGCGCGACGGCCCGGACCGTGACGTGGTGGGCCTTGACGTGGTCCGGGTGACCGTAGGTGCCGCGGGCGTCGTCCGAGACGACGGCGACGGGCCGCTCGGCGCGGACGAGCGCGGCCAGCCGGAGCGCCGCCTCCTCGAGGTCGGCGCGGTGGAAGCAGTCCGGGTGGTCGTTCCCCGGCGTCCCGACCATCCCCGAGTCGCGGTACCCGAGCCGGTGGTGGGCGTGGACGCCGAGGATCGCGATCGCGGCGTCGAGCTCGTCGTGCCGGACGTCGGTGAGGTCCCGCCCGCCGAGGTCGATCCCGGCGAGGTTCTCGCCCTCCGCCCCGTCGGTGCAGGTCACCACGACCGTCCGGGCCCCGTCGGCCGCCGCGCGGGCCAGCAGCCCCCCGCAGGCGATCGACTCGTCGTCGGGGTGCGGGTGGACGCAGAGCAGCGTCGGGACGGCGTCGGGCACGGGCTCCCCCTCGTCGTGAGCGCCGCGTCGGGATGGTCGCGGCAGTAGCCTCGCCGCGTGGGCGAGGAGCAGCACGGTACGCGCGTCCCGGAGCCGCCGTCGCCGGTCGCCCCGGACCTCGTGCTCGTGGCCGAGGCGGACCGCCTCGGGCCGGCGCTGGCCGCGCTCCCCGGCGACGGTCATGACGCCGACCCGGTCGGCGTCGACGTCGAGCGGGCCGACGCCGACAACTACCACCGCCACGCGGCCCTCGTCCAGGTCGGCGTGGCCGGGACGTGCGTCCTGATCGACGCCCTCGCCCTCGCGGCCATGCCCGAGCTCGACGCGCTGCTCGGGGCCCGGCTGCCGGTGCTCCACGCCGCCGTGAACGACGTGGCGCCGCTCGCGGCCCGGGGGGTGACGCCGCCGCGGCTCGCGGACACGGCCGTGGCCGCGGCGCTGCTCGGCCGCCCGACCGGGCTCGACGCGCTGCTCGACGAGGTGCTCGGCGTCCGCCTCACCGCCGAGAAGGAGCGGTTCCAGCGGGCGGACTGGTCGCGGCGGCCGCTGCCCGACGACATGCTGGCCTACGCGGCCGGCGACGTCGTCCACCTGCCGGCGCTCTGGACGGCGCTGGCGGACGAGCTCGCGGCCGCGGGACGGACCGCCTGGTACGAGGAGGAGCTGGCCGCGGCGCTGGCGGCCGCGGCGACCGACACCCGGGACTGGCGCCGGGTCCGGGGCGTCGGCCGGCTCGGGCCGCGGGCCCAGCAGGTCGCCCGGGCGCTGTGGGAGACCCGGGAGGATCTGGCCCGCGACCGGGACGTCGCGCCGAACCTGCTGCTCCACGACACGGCGATCCTGGCGCTGGCCGCGGAGCCGCCGGGGACGGCGCGGCAGCTGGCCCGGCGGGGCCGCCGGCGCCGTCCCATCGCGCCCGACGAGGCCGAACTGCTGATGGACGCGGTGACCCGCGGGCTCGCGACCGACCCGCCACCGCGCGACCCGGACCGCCGCCGCTGGACGGACGAGGACGACCGCGCCTTCGCACGCCTCCGGACGGCCCGCTCCGAGGTCGCCGAGGAGCTCGGCCTCGACCCCGGCGTGCTCTGCCCGTCGAAGGTGCTGAAGGACGCGGTCCGGGCCGACCCCGCCGACGAGGCCGCGCTCTGCGCCGCGGCGGGGCTCCGGCCGTGGCAGCGGACGCTGCTCGGGCCGACGCTCTGGGACGCCTACCGGGAGGCCTGAGCCGCCGCGTCGACGTCCGGGTCGTCGGCGTCCGGGTCGTCGGCGTCCGGGGCGACGGCGTCGGGGTCCTCGCCGCGGAGCTCGGCCAGCCGCCGCGCCAGCACCGACGGCATCGCGAACTCGACGTCCTCCTCGACGACCATCACGGTGTCGACGAGGACCTCGCCGCGGGCGCGGAACCACGCGATCACGCCCTCGACCAGCTCCTCCGGGGCGGAGGCGCCGGACGTCAGGCCGACGGTCCCGACGCCGTCCAGCCAGGCCGGGTCGATGCCACCGGCGTCGTCGACGAGGTGCGCCGGCACGCCGCGGTCGCGGGCGACCTCGACCAGCCGCTTCGAGTTCGAGGAGGACTCGGAGCCGACCACCAGGACGAGGTCGCACCGCTCGGCCAGGACCTTCACCGCGTCCTGCCGGTTCTGCGTCGCGTAGCAGATGTCGTCGCTCTTCGGCTGCACCAGCATCGGGAACCGCGCGCGGAGCCGGTCGACGACCGAGGCCGTCTCGTCCATCGAGAGCGTCGTCTGCGTGATGTACGCCACGTCCTCGTCGGTGCCCAGCCCCAGCCGGTCGACGTCCTCGGGGGTCTCCACCAGGGTGATCGCGTCCGGCGCCTGGCCCATCGTGCCGATGACCTCCTGGTGGCCCTCGTGGCCGACCAGCACGATGCGGCGCCCGTCGCGGGCGTAGCGGCGGGCCTCGTGGTGGACCTTGGTGACCAGCGGACAGGTCGCGTCGACGAGGACGTGGCCGAGCCGGCGCGAGTTCTCGAACGCCTCCGGCGGCGAGCCGTGCGCGCTGAACACGACGACGGCCCCCGACGGGACCTCGGTCTCGTCCTCGACGAACACGGCCCCGCGCCGGCGGAGCGAGGCGACCACGTGGGTGTTGTGGACGATCTCGTGGCGGACGTACACGGGCGGCCCGTAGGCCTCGAGGGCCTTCTCGACGATCAGGACGGCCCGGTCCACGCCGGCGCAGAACCCCCGCGGAGCGGCCAGCAGGAGGGTGTGGGGCGCCATGGGGGCAGGGTACCGACGGCGCCGGGACCGCCCCCCGCGACCGCGGCTGTGGCAGACTCGCCCCGACCCGCGGCGGGCGGGCCCGGAGGGACGCCGTGCACATCGTGGTGGGCGGCTGCGGCTACATCGGGTCGGCCGTCGCCGAGCGGCTCTCGGCCGACCCGACGAAGGACGTCGTCGTCGTCGACGTCGACCGCCACGCCTTCGACCGCCTCGGGACCTCGTTCAACGGCGACACGGTCGTGGGCAGCGTGACCGACCGCGGCGTGCTCGAGGCGGCCGGCATCGACCACGCCGACGGGTTCGTCGCGGTCACCCGGTCGGACAACACGAACCTGATGGCGGTCGAGGTCGCGTCCAACCTCTACGGGGTCCCCCGCACCGTGGCGCGGCTGTTCAACCCCGACAACGCGCCCGCGTACCGCGCGCTCGGCGTCGACCACGTCTCGTCGACGGACCTGATCGCGAAGCTGTTCCTGAACGAGCTGCTCGAGGAGCGGCTCCCGCTCCACGTCGCGTTCCCCGAGGGCGCCGAGGGGGGGCTCGAGGTCTGCGACCTCGAGGTCGCGGCCGGTGGTGCCGGCCACACCGTCGAGGAGCTGGAGGCCCGCGGCCGCATGCGCGTCACCGCCCTGACCCGCGACGGGCGGACCCTCGTGCCGTCCGGCGCCGACCCGCTGCTGGTCGGCGACGTGCTGACGGCCGCACTGGCCCCGACGGCGGCGGCCGCACTGGCCGACCTCGTCCGACGGCCGGAGTCCGGCCGCGGGGGCCGGACGTGAGGGTCGTGCTCATCGGCGGGGGCCGCATCGGCCGGTACGTCGCGCGCGACCTCCTCGACCGCGGGCACGACGTCATCATCCTCGAGCGGGACGTCGCCCGCGTCGAGGAGCTCGTCGCCGAGACGGGGCTGCTCGTCATCGAGGGCGAGGCGACCGACCTCCGGTACCTCGAGCAGGCGCACGTCGACGCGGCCGACGTGCTGGTCGCGACGACGCACGACGACGAGGTCAACCTCGTGACCTGCCAGCTGGCGAAGGTCGGGTTCGACCTCCCCCGCGCCATCAGCCGCGTCAACGACCCGCGGAACGTCGAGGTGTTCACGGCGCTCGGGGTCGAGGCGGTGTCGTCGACGCGGCTCATCTCCGAGCTGATCGAGGCCGAGTTCACGGTCGGCGAGCTGATCTCGCTGACCTCGATCCGCGGCGGCCGGGTCGACCTCGTCGAGGTCCGCATCCCCGACGGTCCCGGCGCACCGCCGGCCCGGACGGTCGCGCAGCTGCGGCTGCCGCCGGACGTGCTCATCACGGTCGTGTTCCGGGGCGACGAGACCCTGCTCGCGAGGGGCTCGACCGAGATCCGGCCCGGTGACGAGGTGGTGGCGCTGACCGACCCCGACCACCGCGACGCGCTGATGGCGGCGCTGCTCGGGACGGCCTGATGGTCGTCGGCCGCGAGCGGTTCACCCCGCGGGCCGACGTCCGCGGGGTCGCGACGGTCGTCGCCGTCGGCCTCGGGATGCTCGGCGTCGCGGCCGCGGTCGTGGCCGGCGTCGTCGCCGTCCTCCGACTGGCGGGCGTCGGCGCATGAGCGCCGTCCTGCGGCCGAGCGTCGAGGACCTGCGGCTGATCGGGTTCTACCTCGGGCGGGTCCTGACGGGCCTGGGGCTGCTGATGCTGGTGCCGCTCCCCCTCGCCGCGGTCCTCCGGGAGTGGAACGCCCTCAGCGCGCTGCTCCTCGGCGCCGGCATCGCGCTGACGCTCGGCGCGCTGGCCGACGCCCACCTGCGGTCGCGCCGGCAGCTCGGGTGGTCGCACGGCATGGTCGTCGTCGCGCTGGCCTGGATCGTCGGCAGCGCCGTCGCGGCGGTCCCGATGCACGTCTCGGGCCGGTTCGCCGACCCCCTCGCCGCCCTGTTCGAGGCGGCGTCGGCGCTGACGACGACCGGGATGTCGGTCATCAACGACCTCGACCACCTCGAGGCCTCGATGAACCTGTACCGGCACCTGCTGCAGATCGCCGGCGGCCTCGGCATCCTCATCGTGGTCCTCGCCCTGTTCAGCGCGGGCGGTTCCCGCGTCAGCACCCTGTACGTCTCGGAGGCCCGCGACGAGCGCATCCTCCCGAACGTGCTGCGGACGTCGCGGTTCATCGCCCGCGTCACGGTCGCGTTCGGCGTGGCCGGCACGACGGCGCTGGCCGTGGCGCTGCTCGCGGCCGGGTTCGGGCCGTGGCGGGCGGTGGAGCACGCCGTCTCGCTGTTCTTCTCGTCGTTCTCGACCGGCGGGTTCTCGGTCATGCAGTCCTCGATGATCGCGTACCACGCGCCGGCGGTCGAGGTCGTCGTGCTGCTGATCATGTTCGCCGGCATGCTGTCGTTCGGGCTGCACCACGCCGTGTGGCGCGGGGACGTCGCCGAGGTCCGCCGCCACGTCGAGACCCGGACGCTGGCCCTCGTCGGGACCTCGCTGCTCGTGCTGCTCACCGTCGGCCTCGTCCGGTCCGGGACGTACGGCGATGTGACGGCGATCCTGCGTCGTGGGCTGTTCACGCTGGTCTCGGCCACTTCCTCGACGGGCCACCAGGTCAACGCCGGCGACACCTACCTCTCGGACTGGGGCGTGCTGGCGCCGGCGGCGCTGGTCGGGGCGATGGCGATCGGCGGGATGGCGTCGTCCACCGCCGGCGGCATCAAGGCGCTCCGCGTCGCGCTGGCCGTGAAGGCCGTCGTGCACGACATCCGGCGCTTCCTCCTGCCCGAGTCGGCCGTCGTCGTCACGACCTACCACGTCGGCCGACGGCGGATCCTGCGGCCCGACGTCTCCCGGGCCGCGACGACGGTCCTGCTGCTGTACGTCGTCTCGTTCCTGCTCGGGACGATGGTCGCCCTGACCTACGGCGGGCTCGACGTCACCCAGGCCCTGTTCGAGGCGGTCTCGGTCGGCGCGAACATCGGCATCTCGATCGGCGTCGTCCAGCCCGGGATGCCGTCGTGGCTGCAGCTCGTCTACGTCGTGCAGATGCTGCTGGGCCGGCTCGAGTTCGTCGCGGTCCTCGTCCTCGTCGGGTACCTGCTGTCGTTCGTCCGGACGCCGCGGCGCCGGCGGCGGCCTTCGTGAGCGGCGCCGCGAGGACGTCCGGGGGGGCCGCCGGCGGGACGGTCGGACCGCGGGGCGGCCGGACGCGGTGGGCGCTCCTCGGCGCCGTGGCCCTGCTGGTCGCGCTGGTCGGGCTGGCGTCGGCGCTGGACCGGGCGGCGCCCCGGGCCGAGCGCTCCGCGCCGGCGATCGCGGACCTGCCGGCGCCGGTGCTGGACGCGCCGATCCCCTGCCGGCGCAGCGACCCCGACGAGGTCGTGACCGCGCTGGCCGACCGCCTGCGACCGGGCCGGATCACGGCCGCGATCGTGGTGGCCTGCCCGCGGCTGTTCGACGGCCGCGAGGTCGTGCACGTCGGCGAGGTCGTCGGGGACGTCCTGCGTCGGGACGGCGGGGCCTGGGTGACCCTGAACGACGACCCGTACGCGCTGGAGCTCGGCCCGTTCGGCGCGCACCGCGAGCGGGCGGGGTTCAACACGGGCCTCTCGGTCTGGCTGCCGGACGGGCTGCACGAGGACCTCGGCCCGGCCGGGCGCCACGGCCGACGCGGAGCGGTGCTCCGCGTCGAGGGCGTCCTGCGCCGGGCCGACCCCGCCGACGGCGGGGGGCTGACCGTCCGGGCGGTGAGCGCCGAGGTCCTCGCGCCCTCGACGCCGGTCACCGCCCCCGTCGACCGCACGCTCGCGACGGCCGCCGGCGTCGCGGCCCTCACCGCGGCGGCCGCGGGGCTGCACGCGCGGCGCCGGCGCCGCGGCTGAGCGACGCCGGACGACCGCCGCTCAGGCGGCGTCGTCGCGACCGGCCGTCCGGTCCGACGGGCACCACGCGGCGATGACGCAGGCCCCGCAGTCGGGCGTGCGGGCGTGGCAGGTCCGGCGGCCGTGGTGGATGAGGAGGTCGCTGACCTCGAGCCACCGCGCCCGCGGCACCAGGGCCATGAGGTCCCGCTCGACCGCGACGGCGTCCCGGCCGCGCGAGAGCCCGAGCCGACGCGCCAGCCGGCCGACGTGCGTGTCGACCGCGATCCCGTCGTTCCGGTCGAAGCCGTTCGCGAGCACGACGTTCGCGGTCTTCCGCGCCACCCCCGGCAGGGCGACCAGCTCCTCCATCGTCCCGGGGACCTCGCCGCCGTGGCGCTCCACGACCAGCGCGGCGGCCGCGAGGAGGTTCCGGGCCTTGGACCGGAACAGGCCGACGGTCGCGATCAGCCCCTCGAGCTCCTCCCGGTCGGCACCGGCGGTCGCGGCGGCGTCGGGGAACCGGGCGAACAGCGCCGGCGTGACCAGGTTGACGCGCGCGTCGGTCGACTGGGCGCTGAGCATCGTCGCGACGAGGAGCTGCCACCGGTCGGCGAAGTCGAGGGCGATGCGGGCGTCGGGCAGCGCGGCCGCCAGCACGTCGAGGACCGGGCCGACGCGGTCCGCGGCCGGCGCGTCGCGATCGGGATCCGTCACGCGGCGGCGGCGATCGGGAGGACGACCGTGACGGTCGTCCCCTCGCCGAGCAGGCTCTCGACGCGGACGCTGCCGCCGTGGCGCTCGACGGCGTGGCGGACGATCGAGAGCCCGAGCCCGGTCCCGCCCGTCGCCCGGGACCGCGCGGTGTCCACGCGGTAGAACCGCTCGAACACGCGGTCCAGGTCCTGCTGCGGGATGCCGATCCCCGTGTCCCGGACCGTCAGCACCTGCGCGCCGTCCCCCGGCGCGACGCGGACCTCGAGCCGCCCGCCCTCCCGGTTGTACTTCACCGCGTTCGAGACGAGGTTGGTCACGATCGCCTCGACGTCCCCGGGGACCCCGGCGATGCGGGCCGCGTCCGGCAGGTCGACGTCGAGCTCGAGCCGCCGGGCCTCGGCCCGCGGCAGGGCCTCGGCGACCGCCCGCCGGACCGTCTCGGCGAGGTCGACCGGGACGCGCTCCAGCGGCCCCCGCTCCTCGAGCCGGCGGAGGTCGAGGAGGTCGGTGACCAGCCGCGCCAGCCGCTCGGCCTCGCCGGTCAGCCGCTTCGCGAGGGCGGCGGCCCGGCGCGGATCGTCGCGGAGCGTGACCTCGAGCGCCTCGGCCAGCGTCTGGATCGCGGTGACCGGGGTCTTCAGCTCGTGCGAGGCGTTCACGACGAAGTTCCGTCGGACGTCCTCGACGCGCCGCTCCCGGGTCCGGTCCACGACGACGACCAGCGCCTCGTCCCCGACCAGCGAGACCGTCGCGGCCAGCTCCTGCTGCCCCCGCTCGACGTCGAGGGCGAGCGGCTCGCCGTCGGCCCGGACCCGGCGGACCGCCTCGGCCAGCGCGGTCGAGCCGAGCGCCTGGACCAGGGAGGCCCCGGTCGTCCCGGGGGCCAGCCCCGTCAGGTCCCACCCGGCGGCGTTCGCCGCCTGGAGCCGCTCCTCGCCGTCGAACAGCAGCGCCGGCCCGACGATGGCGTCGACGAGCTCGAGCCGCCAGGGACGCTCGCGCGCGAGGGCCTCGCCGCGACGGTCATGGGCGTCGGCCAGCGCGTCGGCGGCGGCGTCGAGCGCCGCCCAGGACCCGCCGGACGGGCCCGGGCCGGCGGGGCCCGCGGCGGCCCCGGTCCGCCGCGCGGTCAGCCGGACCGCGACCCGGCGGGCCCGCCGGCCGAGGACGGCGGCGACGAGCAGGGCGGCGAGGGCCGCGGCGACGGCGGCGAGCAGCGCCGCGGCGGTCGTGCTCACGCGTCGGCGAAGCGGTAGCCGACGCCGCGGACCGTCTGGATGCGGACCGGGGCCCGCGGGTCGACCTCGACCCGACCGCGGAGCCGCCGGATGTGGACGTCGAGGGTCTTCGTGTCCCCGAAGTAGTCCGAGCCCCAGACCTCGTCGATCAGCTGGTTCCGCGTCATGACCCGCCCGGCGTGCTCGACGAGCGTCGCGAGCAGCTCGAACTCCTTCGGCGGCAGCTCCACGGCCGCACCGTCGACGAGGACCTCGTGCCGGGCCCGGTCGACGCGGACGCCGTTCGCCTCGACCGGGGCCTCGACCGCGTCCGGCGTCCCGACCGGCCCCGACGAGCGCCGGAGGATGGCCCGGATCCGCGCGACCAGCTCGCGGGTCGAGAACGGCTTCGTCATGTAGTCGTCGGCCCCGATCTCAAGCCCGACGACGCGGTCCACCTCGGCGTCGCGGGCGGTCAGCATCAGGATCGGGACGTCCGAGCGGGCGCGGATCGTCCGGCAGACCTCGGTGCCCGACATGCCGGGCAGCATCAGGTCCAGCACGATCAGGTCGGGGTGCGACCGCTCCCAGGCGGTGACGGCCTCGGCGCCGTCACGGGCCCAGGCGACCTGGAACCCCTCCGCCTCGAGACCGACCTTCAGGCCCTCGGCGATCGAGCGCTCGTCCTCGACGAGCAGCAGCCTCGGCATCGGTTCAGTCCTCCCGGTCCGGACGTCCGTTACGGTGGCGAGGCTCAGGAGGCCCCGCGTGCGCGACGAACTGGACCGCTCCCTCGACACGGTACGCGCCGACCTCGTCGAGATGGGCGAGCGGGCCGACGCCATGCTCGGCGAGGCCGTGGCGGCCCTCGTGGCCCGGGACGCGGCCCGCGCCGACCGCGTCCCCGAGATGGACCAGGCCGTCGACGCCCTGTACGCCCGGGTCCACGACACCGTGTTCGCGACGGTGGCCCGTCAGGCCCCCGTCGGCCGGGACCTCCGGACGCTGACGTCGTTCCTCCACGCCGGCCTCCACCTCGAGCGCATGGCGGACTACGCCGGGTCGGTCGCCCGGGCGGCGCGGCGCAGCCGCGACCTCGCCCCCGACGCCGACCTGCTGGCCCAGCTCGGCGAGATGGGCGGGGCGGCGCAGGAGGTCGGCCGGGCCGCGATGCGCGCGCTGGTCGCGGCGGACGCGGCGGCGGCCCGCGCGGTCCCGGGCGTCGACGACGCGGTCGACCGGCTGAACCTCGGCATCTTCCGCCGGCTGATCGCGGTCGCGGCGGCCGACGAGGACCTGCTGCCCTGGGCGGCGCACATGATCGGCGTCGCCCGGCTGCTCGAGCGGTACGCGGACCACGGCGTCGACATCGCCGAGCAGGTGGTGTTCGCCGTCACCGGCCACAGCGAGGACCTCGGCGTCGGCGGGACGCTCCCCGGGGGGCCGGACGCGGCCTGAGCCGGCGCCCGGGGACCGGCTCACGCGCCGACCTCGACCCGCTCCCCGGTGACCGCGAAGGTCGCGTGCTGCGCGAACCGGACGCCGTGATCGGCGAGCCGCTCGAGGTACCGGCCGAGGAGCCCCAGGGCCAGCACCGCCTCGGGATCGCCCTCGAGCCGACGCGCCTCGAGCAGCAGCCGGGTCCGGAGCCGGTCGACGTCGAGGTCGTCGCGGCCGAGCTCGTGGACGGCCAGCGCGTCACGGCGCCGCCAGGCGTCGAGCCCGGCGCAGAACACGCCGGCGCTGCGGCGGGCCAGCTCCTCGACCTGGGTGCGCAGGTCCGCCGGGAGCAGCCGCGGGTCGAGGTGCGCGGTCGAGGCGACGACGTGCGCGGCGAGGCTGGCCGAGCGCTCGACGTCGTGGACCAGCCGCAGCAGCGCGACGAGCCGCCGCAGGTCCCCGGCGACCGGCGCGTCGAGCGCCAGCAGCACGAACCCCATCTCCTCGACGAGGCGGCAGCGGTCGTGCACGTCGGCCGCGAGGGCCCGGATGCGGGCGGCGGCCTCGCGGTCGGCGGCGAGGAAGCTGCGCACGACCCCGGGCAGGGCGTCGGCGACGCGGAGCGCCGCGCCGGTCAGCTCGTCGTCGACGGCGTCGAGCCGCTCCTGGTAGTCGGAACGGAGCGGCGGCGCGCCGTCCAGCGCGGTCCGCAGCGGCGGGAGCTCGGCCTCGGGGCCGACGGCGGGGTCCTGGTCCTCCAGCGGTTCCATGGCGTCCTCGGGGCGGCGCCGCCGCGGCGGCGGGGTCGGGCTCCCCAGCGCGCGAGGACCATACGGAGGCCGCGCGTCCGCGCGGTGAACGGTCGGTGAACGCCGCCCGAACCGGGCCGTGCGGGCCGCTCAGTACGCGATCGAGGCGTACTCCCGCAGCTTCGAGAGGCGGTGCCGGGCGCGGATGGACCGGACGGTGCCGGAGCGGGCCCGCATCACCAGCGAGTCGGTCACGGCCCCACCGCCGTCGAACGTCACCCCGCGGAGCAGCTGCCCGGGGGTGATGCCCGTGCAGGCGAAGAAGCTCTCGTCTCCCCGGACCAGGTCGTCGACCGTGAGCTGGGCCGAGAGGTCGTACCCGGCCTCGCGCGCCCGGGCCGACTCGGCGTCGTCACGCGCCCAGAGCCGGCCGAGGATCTGGCCGTCGAGGGCCTTCACCGCGCAGGCGGCGGTGACGCCCTCCGGCGTCCCACCGATCCCGTACAGCACGTCCACCTGGGGCCGCTGGTCCCAGGCGGCGAGGACCGCGGCCGCGACGTCGCCGTCGGTGATCAGCGAGAGCCGGGCCCCGCTGCGCCGCACGGCGGCCTTCGCCTCCTCGTGCCGATCCCGGTCCAGCATCACGACCGTGAGGTCGCGAACGTCACGGCCGAGCGCCCGGGCGACCGCGTCGAGGTTCTCGGTCAGCGGTCGGTCGAGGTCGACGACGTCGGCCGCCTCCCGGCCGACGACGAGCTTCTCCATGTAGACGCAGGGCCCGGGATCGAACAGCGTCCCGGCCGGCGCCGCCGCGAGGACCGCGAGCGAGCCGGGGCGGCCCTCGGCGAGCAGCCGCGTGCCGTCGACCGGATCGACGGCGAGGTCGACCTGCGGCGACTCGCCCGACCCGACGCGCTCGCCGTTGAACAGCATGGGGGCGCGGTCCTTCTCGCCCTCGCCGATGACGATCGTCCCGTCCATCGTGACGGTGTCGAGGACCTGGCGCATCGCGTCGACGGCGGCCTGGTCCCCGGACTCCTTGTCGCCGCGCCCCTGCCACCGCGCGGCCGACATCGCGGCGGCCTCCGTGACGCGGACGATCTCGACGGCGAGGTTGCGGTCCGGACGCTCGGGCATGGCACCCCCGGGAGGGCTCGGGTCGGTCGGCTCAGGTGGCGACGCGACGGTAGGCCCGGATCGCCAGCGGCGCGAAGACCAGCACGATGCCGGCGATCCAGAGCCCCGACCGCAGGACCTGGTCCGCGAGGACCTGTCCCGGCGGCAGCGCCCCCTCCCCGAGCATCAGCCCCCGCAGGGAGTTCGTGACGACGGTCAGCGGCTGGTGGTCGGCGAACGCCCGCAGCCAGGACGGCATGGTCGCGGTCGGGAGGAAGACCGAGGAGGCGAACACCAGCGGGAACACCGGGAGGAACACGGCGGACTGGACGGCCTCGGGCGTCCGGACCAGGAGGCCGACGGTGGCCATCACCCAGGAGAGGGCGTGGGCGAACCCGAGCGCCAGCAGGTACCCGGCGAGGAAGCGCGGGAACGAGGTCTGGTACCGGAACCCGAGCAGCGCCCCGACCAGGACCATCAGCCCGATCACGACGGCGTTGCGCGCGAGGTCGGCCCCGGTCCGGCCGGCCAGCACCGCCGACCGCGCCATCGGGAGCGACCGGAACCGGTCGACGACGCCCTTCTCGAGGTCCTCGACCAGCCCCAGCGCCGTCTGGCCGGACCCGAAGGCCGAGACCTGGATCATCAGGCCGGGCACCAGCCAGTTCAGGTACTCCCCCGCGGCGGCCGGGGGCAGCGCCCCCTCGATCGCCCCGCCGAAGACGTACGTGAACAGGATGAGGAACATCACCGGCTGCACGGTCGCGAACAGCAGCAGCTGCGGCAGCCGCACGACCCGGAGCAGGTTCCGGCGGCCGATGACGACCGCGTCGCGGACGGCGTCGAGCGGCGTGATGCGGCCGCGGAGCGGCGCGGCGGCGCCGGACGGCGCGCCGGTGGCGGGGGTCCCGGTGGCGGCGGTCACGGCGCGACCTCCTCGGTGGCGCGGCGGCCCCGACGTCCGCGCCGCGTCCGACCCGTCGGGGTCGGGGCGTGGGTCGCGGGGTCCCCGGTCAGGGCCAGGAACGCGTCGTCGAGGGTCGGACGGTGCAGGGCGACGTCGTCGGGGGTGATGCCGGCGTCCGAGAGCGCCCGGACCGCGGCGACCAGCGTGGCGCCGCCGTCGCGGGCCGGGACCCGCAGCGCCGTGCCGGCCGTGTCGGTCGCCGGCGCCTCGCCCGCGACGCCGGTCAGCAGCTCGGCCGCGCGGGCCCGGTCTGCCTCCGGGACGTGCACCTCCAGCACGGTGCTCGCGACGCGGGCCTTCAGCTCGTCCGCGGTCCCCTCCGAGACGATGCGGCCGACGTCGATGACGGCGATCCGGTCGGCGAGGCGGTCGGCCTCCTCGAGGTACTGCGTGGTGAGCAGCACGGTCGTCCCGCCGCGGACGAGGTCCTCGACGAGCTCCCAGACGTCCATGCGGCTGCGCGGGTCGATGCCGGTCGTCGGCTCGTCGAGGAACATCACCTGCGGCCGCCCCACCAGCGAGGCGGCGAGGTCGAGCCGGCGGCGCATCCCGCCGGAGTACGTCGCGACGCGGCGGTCCGCCGCGTCGCCGAGCCCGAACCGGTCCAGGACCTCGGCGGCCCGCGCCCGGGCGGCGGCGCCGCGCAGGCCGTAGAGGCGACCGACCATCTCGACGTTCTCGCGGCCGGTGAGGTACGCGTCGACCGCGGCGAACTGCCCGGCCAGTCCGATGCGCATCCGGGCGGCGGTGGGGTCCGCGATCACGTCGACGCCGGCGACCTCGACGTGCCCGGCCGCCGGGCGCAGCAGCGTCGAGAGCACACGGATCAGCGTCGTCTTCCCGGCGCCGTTCGGACCGAGCAGGCCGTAGACGATGCCGCCCGGGACGTCGAGGCTGACGCCGTCGAGCGCCCGCGTGCGTCCGAAGTCGTGGACGACGTCGCGGACGCGGACGATCGGGTCCGTCACGCGGGGTCCTGGGTCCGACGGGGGGGAGCGCCGTCACCCTAGCGCCGGCGGGACCTCAGAACAGCGCGGCGGCCTGCTCGGCGAGGGGGCTCCGGACGCCCTTCGCGAGCGTGACGTGTCCGAACAGCGGCGAGCCGCGCAACTTCTCGATCAGGGCGGCCATCCCGCCGAACGGCGAGATGTAGGGGTTGTCCACCTGCCCGAGGTCGCCGCAGAGCACGACCTTCGACCCCATCCCCATCCGGGTCAGGACGACCTTCAGCGCCGACAGCTCGATGTTCTGCGCCTCGTCGACGATGACGTACTCGTCGGTGATCGAGCGGCCCCGGAGGTAGGTGATGGAGGCGAGCTCGAGCTGCCCCCGATCGACGAGTCCCTCCACGAGGGAGGCGGAGCTGCGGCCGCCGGCCGCCGGGGGGGCGGTCCCGTCCCCGCGGAGCAGCGCGTACAGGTTGTCGTGGACCGCCGCCAT
Source organism: Actinomycetota bacterium (assembly GCA_017852335.1). Lineage (GTDB taxonomy): Bacteria > Actinomycetota > Nitriliruptoria > Nitriliruptorales > Nitriliruptoraceae > CSBr16-57R1. Next base: position 15,223 of record JAFMLG010000029.1, read on the forward strand.
CCACGGCGCGAGCTTCTCGTCGAGGTCGCCGGGGAGGAACCCGACCTCCTGCCGACCGACGGCGACCAGCGGTCGGTAGACCGACATCCGCCGGTAGCCCCGGGCGTGGAGGACCTGCTCGAGCCCGGCCGCGAGCGCCATGAAGGTCTTGCCCGTCCCGGCGACGCCCATCAGCGAGACGCACGGGACCGACGGGTCCAGCAGGAGGTCGAGGGCCAGGGTCTGGCGGACGTCCCGCGGGGCCATCCCGAAGGCTCCACGGCTCCCCGCGACCCGCTGCACCTCCGCCGTGCCGTCGGCGTCGACCGCGGTGACCCGACCGAGCCCCGAGGCGGAGGGTCCCCCGCGGAGCACGAGGCCGAGGTTCACCCAGAGCGGTGCCGGCGCCCCGCCCGCCGCGGCGGCCTCCGCATCGATGCGGACCTTCCCGTCCCGGTGCAGCTCGGTCAGGACGTCCGGTGCGACGTCGAGCTCGACGACGCCGGTCGGATGCTCCTCGACCCGAGCCGTGTCGCCGTGGTAGTCGTCGACGTCGACCCCGAGCTGGCTGCCCTTGATGCGGAGCGCCGCGTCCTTCGTCACCAGCGTGGCGCCGAGCCCGAGCGCGACCGCGAGGATGCGGTGGTCCGGCTTCCGGGCGTCCAGGTACGGCGGGAGGTCGACGTCGACCATGTTGGCCTCGACCCGGACGGAGCCGCCGCCGGGACGCGGCAGCGCCTCGCGCAGCCCCCCGCCCGCCGCGGCCCGCAGCTCCTCGATGCGCCGCAGCGCGAGACGGGCGTTCCGACCGACGTCGTCGAGGTCGGACTTCTTCCGGTCGAGCTCCTCGACGACGACGAGGGGGATGACGACGTCACCGCCCTCGAAGCGGTCCAGTGCGAGCGGGTCGGCCAGCAGCACGCAGGTGTCGAGGACGAACCCGCGCCGGCCCCCGGTCATCGCCGACCGGGCCCGGGGCGCGGCTGTCGTCGCGGGAGCACGCGCGGACGGTAGCCACGGGCGGCGCCGTCACGGCGGAGGCGGGACCCGTCAGCGGCCGAAGCGGCGGGTCCGGCGCTGGTAGTCGCGGAGCGCCCGGAGGAAGTCGATGCGCCGGAACTCGGGCCAGTACGCGTCGCAGAAGTGGTACTCGGCGTGTGCCGACTGCCACATCAGGAAGCCCGAGAGCCGGACCTCCCCCGAGGTGCGGATGATGAGGTCCGGGTCCGGCAGCCCCGTCGTGTAGAGGTGGTCGGCGATGTCCTCGGGCCGCAGCGCCGCCGCGACGTCGGCCAGCGACTCCCCGGCCTCGGCCCGGGCCAGCAGCAGGCTGCGCAGCGCGTCGGCGATCTCCTGGCGGCCGCCGTACCCGACGGCGACCTGGACGCGGAGGCCGTCACGGTCCGCGGTCGCCTCCTCGGCGGCGCGGAGCCGGGCCCGGACCTCCTCGGGCAGCAGCTCGAGGGCCCCGACGGCCGTGATCCGGACGCCGCCACGGCCCCCGCGGCCGGGCGCGCCCAGCCGTTCGACCGTGTCGCCGATGATGCCGAGCAGCGCCCGGAGCTCGTCGTCGTCCCGCCCGAGGTTGTCGGTCGAGAGCAGCCAGAGGGTGACGAACGGGATGCCGAGGTCGGCGCACCAGTCGAGGAACCGGTCGATGTTCGCGGCCCCGGCGGCGTGCCCGCTGGCCGGGTCGAGCAGCCGGGCCGCGGCGTACCGGCGGTTGCCGTCGAGGATGACGCCGACGTGGCAGGGCAGCTCGCCCGCGCCGACCTCCCGGGCGAGGCGCCGCTCGTACACCCGGTAGAGGAGGTCCCGCGCCATACCGGCAGCCTAGGCAGGCCGACCGGGCCGGGACGGGGGCCGGGCGACCGACCACGGCGGTGGTACCCTCCCTCCCACCGCAGCCACCGCCCGACGCTCCGTCCGGCGCGCGGCGCGGCCCCTCCGGACGGCGGCACCCCGCCGAGTGCCCCCGGCGCGTCCGGACCCCCACCCCCGCACCGGTGCGCGCATGCCCGCGCCCCGACGTCGCGGACACGACTGCGAGGCACCCATGAGCGGGACCCACCTCAGCCCCGAGGCGCACGCGCGCCTCGTCGCGGAGCTCGACGAGCTGCGGACCGTCGGACGGCCGCGCATCTCGGCCGAGATCGAGACCGCGCGGGCCCACGGCGACCTCCGCGAGAACGCCGAGTACCACGCCGCGAAGGAGGAGCAGGGCCGCATGGAGGCCCGCATCCGCCAGCTCGAGGCGCTGCTGCGCGACGCGGTCGTCGGCGCCGAGGCCTCGACGGACGCGGTCGCGGCCGGCGTCGTCGTGACGCTGGACGTGGCCGGCGACGTCGAGGAGTACCTCGTCGGGAGCCGCGAGGACCGTCACCCGACCCTGGACGTGCTCTCGGTCGAGTCGCCGCTGGGCCGGGCCGTCGTCGGCGCGACCGTCGGCGAGGAGCGGTCGTTCGCGACCCCGGCCGGGACCACCCTGGCCGTCCGCGTCACGGGGATCCGGCTGCCCTGACCCGGGCCCGCCGGCGGGACCTCAGGTGAGGCGCTCGAGCACCATCGCCATGCCCTGACCGCCGCCGACGCACATCGTCTCGAGGCCGTACCGGCCGTCGCGGACCTCGAGCCCGTTGATCAGCGTGCTCGTGATGCGCGCCCCGGTCATCCCGAAGGGGTGACCGACGGCGATGGCGCCCCCGAACGGGTTCAGCCGCTCGGGGTCGATGCCGAGCCGCTCGGCCGAGGGCAGCACCTGGGCGGCGAACGCCTCGTTGATCTCGACGACGTCCATGTCGTCGATCGTCAGCCCGGCGTGCGCGAGCGCCCGCTGCGAGGCCTCGACCGGGCCGAGGCCCATGATCTCGGGGTCGAGCGCCGAGACGCCGGTCGCGACCACGCGGGCCAGCGGCGTCAGGCCCAGCTCCTCGGCCAGGACGTCGCTGACGACGACGACGGCGGCGGCGCCGTCGTTCAGCGGGCAGGCGTTACCGGCCGTGACGAAGCCGTCGGGTCGGAACACCGGCTGCAGGGTCGCCATCCGGTCGCGGTCGGCGACGCGGGGCGACTCGTCGCGGTCGAGGACGGTGCCGTCGGGCAGCGTCACCGGCATGACGTCGCGGGACCAGAAGCCGTCGGCCGCCGCGGCGGCGTACCGCTGCTGCGAGGCGTACGCGAAGTCGTCCATCGCCTCGCGGGTCACCCCCGCGTACCGCGCGACGTTCTCGGCGGTCAGGCCCATCGGGATGTAGACGTCGGGCAGGTCCTCGGCCGGGGTCCAGTCCCGGCCCTCCTCGGCCGTGGCCCGCGTCCGGGCCTGCGCCGCGGCGAACCGCGGGTTCCGGGCCGTCTCGGGCCCGTCCGAGGTGCCGTTCACGAACCGCGAGGTCATCTCGACCCCGGCGGAGACGAAGGCGTGGCCCTCACCGGCCCGGATCGCGTGCATCGCCATCCGCGTGGTCTGCAGCGACGAGGCGCAGTACCGGGTGATGGTCGTGCCGGGGACCTCCCACCCGAGGAGCGTCGTCACGACGCGGCCCATGTTGAAGCCCTGCTCGCCGCCGGGCAGGCCGCAGCCGAGGTGGAGGTCGTCGAGCCGGTCCGGCGTCAGCGCCGGGACCTTCGCCATCGCCGCGGCGACGACGTCGGCGACGAGGTCGTCGGGTCGCAGCTCGGTCATCGAGCCCTTGAAGGCGCGGCCGATCGGGGTCCGCGCGGTCGCGACGATGACGGCCTCGGGCATGGTGGGGGCTCCCCTCGACGGTGCTCGGCGGCGCACGAGCTCCGATGCCGGCGCGCCCGGGCCAGAGGCTAACCGCCCGCGACGGCCCGCCAGCGGCCCCCGTCGCGGGCGACCCGGACCGGCAGCGCGAACGCCGACGAGACCGGTCCGTCGGTCAGGACCTCGGCCGCCGGGCCGGCCGCCACGACCCGGCCACCGCGGAGCAGCACCGCGTCGGCCACCGCGGTCGGGAGCTCCTCGAGATGGTGGGTGACGAGGACGGTCGTCGGCGCCCCCGGGTCGGCGAGCAGGCGGTCGAGGTCCGCGAGCAGCGACTCGCGGCCGCCGAGGTCCAGCCCCGCGAACGGCTCGTCGAGGAGGAGCAGCGCGGGGTCCATGACGAGCGCGCGGGCGATCCGGATCCGCTGCCGCTCGCCCTGGCTCAGCGTGTCGAGGCGGCGGTCCGCGAGGTGCCCGGCCCCGACACGGCCGAGCGCGGCCGCGACCCGCCCGGCCAGCGCCGGGTCGCCGGCGAGCGGGTCCCCGACCGGCCACGTCGCGCCGGTGGGCGCGCAGGCCAGCAGGTGGTCGACGCGGGCCCGGGCCCGGTCGAGGCCGTCCGCCGCGACCGACACGAACCCGACCCGGGGCCGGACCGTCCGGAGGTCCGCCGCGCCGAACCGGGCGCCGAGGACCTCGGCGGCCCCGGACGACGGGAAGGTCCGGGTCGCCAGGACCCGCAGCAGCGTCGTCTTCCCGGCGCCGTTCGGACCGAGGACCGCGAGGTGACGGCCCGCCCCCACCTCGAGGTCGACGTCGTCCAGCAGCCGGGCCCCGCCGACACGGACCCCGACCCCGCGCAGTCGCACGACCGTCCCCGCCGCACCGCCGGTGACGACCGCCGCCATGCCTCCGCCTCCCCGCGGCGGACCCGCCGCGCCCGCGGGCCGGCGCGCGCCGGCTCCGGGCGACGCTAGCGATGCGCCCGTGCGGCCCGAGGGGTCGCACCACGGGGTCGTCGGGGGCCGGCGAGTAGGGTTCGCCGCAGCCCCCTCGCCGGGGGCGTCCCGCTCGGCCGGTCGGACGTGGACCGGTCCCCTCCCGGAGCAGCCCGATGGCCACCCCCCTCCCCGCCGCCCGCTCGGTCGCCGTGAACCCCTCCCAGGACGAGCTGCGGGCCTGGGTCCGCGAGCTGATGCCGCGGATCGCCGAGACCGAGTTCGGGAACCTCAACTACACGGCCCGCATCCTGGCCCGCCTCACGCCGTCCACGTTCTTCGTCTCGGACGCGCCGACGGGGAAGCCGGTGATGCCGCGGGCCGAGGCCGAGGCCTGGGCCGCGAAGCAGGACGCGCACATCGCCGGCGCCGACATGGTCGAGCTCCGCGGGTACATCGGTCCGGACCCCGACTTCCGCACGGGTGCGCGGCTGTACATGGAGCGGGCCCACAGCAACGTCGTCGCGATGCAGGACCAGCTGTACTTCCCCGTGGACGACGCCTGGACCCCCGAGTTCACGGTCATCTACACGCCGACGCTCCGCGTGCCCGAGCACCACGAGGAGTGCCTCATCCTCGTCGACCTCGACAACTACGTCACCCGCGTCATGGGCTCGGACTACTTCGGCGAGTCCAAGATGGGCGGCCTGCGGATGTGGAACCACCTGGTCCAGACCCGCGGGGGGCTGGCGATGCACTCGGGCGCGAAGACCTTCCCCGCCGACGCGACCCCGGACGGCCGTGAGCGCCTCGCGCTGATCATCGGCCTCTCGGGGACCGGGAAGACGACGACGACGTTCCGCGAGGTCCGCGGCTCCCTGCCCGTCCAGGACGACTTCATCGCGCTGATGCCCGGCGGCGAGGTCCGGACCACCGAGAACGGCTGCTTCGCGAAGAGCTTCGGCCTCGACCCGGTCGACGAGCCGACGATCCACGGCGGCGCGACCCGGTCCGACGCCTGGCTCGAGTCGGTCGCGGTCGACGCGGCGACGGGGAAGGTGGACTTCTTCGACGACTCGTACACGGCGAACGGCCGGGTGACGTTCCCCCTCGCCCACATCCGGCACCGCGACCCGCGCGACCTCCCCCGCGCGAGCCACCTGTTCATCCTGAACCGGAACGCCGACGTGATGCCGGCCGTCGCCCGGCTCAGCCGCGAGCAGGCCGCGACGTACTTCATGCTCGGCGAGACGATGGGGACCAGCGCCGGCGGCGCGCACGAGGCCGGGAAGAGCCTCCGGGTCCCGGGGACGAACCCCTTCTGGTGGGAGGAGGAGTCCTCGATGGGGAACCGCTTCCTGGAGCTGCTGGACTCCTGCGACCTCGAGGTCCACCTCCTGAACACCGGACGGGTCGGTGGGCCCGAGTCGGACGGCCGCTCGAAGAAGGTCACGATCGCGCACTCCGCCGCGATCCAGGAGGGCATCCTGGACGGGACCATCGAGTGGACGACCGACCCGGACTTCGGGTACGAGATCGCGGTCCGCGTCCCCGGCATCGACGACGCCGAGATCCTGCAGCCCCGCCGCCTCTACGACCGGACGGGACGGAGCGACGAGTACGCGGCGATCGTCGCGCGGCTGCACGCCGACCGTCGGGCCTACCTCGAGGGGTTCGCGGACCTCGACCCCCGCGTGCTGGCCGGACTCGGCTGACCGTGCACGGCGGTGCCCGGGCGACCGCGCCCGGCACCGCCGCTCAGGTACCCGGTCCCCGGGCCACGACGGCGTAGACCCCGAGGACGATCAGCGCCGCGCCCCCGAGGCGCAGCGGGTCGAGCGCCAGGGCACGACCGGCCGGCGTCGCGGCCTCGAGGCCGAAGCCCGCCAGCAGCTGGACGCCGGTGACCAGCGCCAGCGTCGAGGCCAGCCCCAGCCCGCCGACCGTGAAGGTGATCCCGGCGACGAGCAGGACGCCGGCGACCCCGGCGAGCAGCCCCCACGGCGCCGCGCGCACGGCCGCGAACCGGGGGTCGGTCCGGGTCAGCAGCAGGACGGCGACGGCGAAGAGCAGCCCGCCGACGTGGACCCAGGTCGCGGCGACGAACGGGGGGACACGGGTCCCGAACGGGCCGAGGATGGCGCTCTGGGCCGCGATGAGCAGACCCGTCCCGATCCCGACGAGCAGGGCGAGGCGCACGCGGTCTCCGGACGCGGTCGCGACGGCCGCGTCAGCGGCAGGCGGCGACCAGGTAGGCGTAGGGGTTCTGCTTGCCGCCGCCGGCGGAGCGGCGCTCGAAGTGCACGTGCGGTGCGCTCCGGGAGGCGTTCCCCGTGTACCCGTTGTAGCCGATCTGCTCGCCGGCGACGACGCGGCGCCCGGCGCTGCCGGCGGCCGTGTACCCGTTGAGGTGCGCGTAGTAGTAGGTCGCGCCGTCGTCGCCTCGGAGGTACAGCCCGACGCCGCCGAGGCGGCTCGTCGAGCTCCGCAGGACCACGCCGCTCGTGAAGGCGTAGACCGGGACGTTGAACGGTGCCATGACGTCGGTGCCCTGGTGGCGGCGACCGCCGGAGCGCGGCGCGCCCCACGTGTCGCGGAACGACACGTAGCCGCGGTCCATGATGCAGGAGTACAGGCCGCTCTGACGCGCGTTCTGGATAAGGCGCTGCCGGGCCGCGAGCGCCTCGAGGCTCCGGACGCGCCGGCGGGCCGCGTCGAGCTGCGTGGTCAGCGCCGCGAGGGCGACCTCCGCCTCGGCCTCGAGGTCGGCCAGCTCGGCGCGCCGGACCTCGGCCAGCGCCAGCGTCTGCTGCAGCGCGAGGCGGGTCGACTGCGCCTCCTCGAGGCTGGCGGTCTCGCGGTCCTGGATCACGGCGGCGAACCCGGCCCGCTCGATGGCGTCGGCCGGGCCGCCCTCGGCGATGAGCAGCTCGAGCCCGGTGCGCGGGCCGTGCTTGAACACCTCGCGGGCCCGCGCGGCGAGCCGGAGGTCCAGCTCCTCGGCCTCGTCGGTCAGCTCGCCGGCGCGGCGCTCGATCTCCTCGAGCTCGAACGTCGCCCGCTCGACCGCGGCCCAGACCTCCTCGTACCGGGCGGCGGCCGTGTCGAGGTCGGCCTGGAGCGCCGCGGCCTGGTTCCGCGCCCCGTCGATGTCGACCGCGCCGGCCGGCGGGAGGGGGACGGCGACGACGGCGAGGACCGCGGCGGCGACGGCGGCCACGGCGGCACGACGCCCCCGCGGCACGGCTCCGCCCACGCG